>NZ_LSGP01000025.1:300000-390709 GCF_001611555.1 Anaerosporomusa subterranea | reverse complement strand
GCGTTATTGCTAAGATGGCTCTAAAAGAAGATCCAACCAACTTTATCATCCAGCACGCCATCGGCGTTAACGTAGCCGGCCAAGTTGCATCAGTTGTTGCCGGCGGTCTGGTTCTGGCTCTAATTCCCGCATTATCGAAATAATTTGGAGGTGTGCTGAAAATGTCACAAGCTACTATGAATGCGATAACCATGATGGCAGTCGCACTCCCTACCATGTTTCTGGTTATCTTTGTTTTTATGATTGCCACTACGGCACTGCATAAAGCGTTTCCTGCTCCTGCAGAAGGCGAAGAAGACGAAGATTAATCTCCCTTTGGAATTCTGATGTTACTGGGGTACTACGGTACCCCGGTAATCCGGTAATCCTGGAACTAACTCTCATAAAACTGTAGAAAAAGACACAGACTATTAGCGCTAGCATATCTGCCTATACACAGTGAAAAATGAATAATTTTCCAGACGGATTCCTCTGTCAGTTATAGGGATTGAAGATTAGCTGCACTATAGATTATGTAGGGGGGAAGAATTCATGGATATTAGTACTGCTGCAATAGCCTCAATGGTAGCGCTAGCTATCGTGGTTATTATCAGTTGTGTCAACGAGGATCTTAACGTAGGCTTCTTGGGTATTGGTTTCGCTATCATCGTAGGCGGGGCCTTCAGCGGAATGACTGGGGCAAAAGTAATGGCCTCCTTCCCGCTAAGTTTGTTCATGATTCTGATTGGTGTTACGTTCCTGTTCGGTATGGCTCAAACTAACGGCACCATGGAGAAGCTGACTGCTTACTCTGTTCGTGTTTGTAAAGGCAACACCGCCCTGATTCCGTTGATCGTGTATCTATTGACAACATTTGTCACCACGATTGGACCTGGCAACATTGCTGGTTGCGCTTTGATGGCGCCTGTAGCGATGGCGATTGCCACCCGTGTTGGCATGCCGGCTTTTCTCATGACTCTGATTGTTGTTGGCGCTGCCAATGGTGCTGCGTTCTCTCCGTTTGCTCCGACTGGTATTATTTCCAATGGTATTATCGCCAAGATGGCTCCCCAGCTTGGTATTGCCGCTGATTCACTCAACGGATTGGCGTGAAAAATTCATTTCAACTCTACTATGGTTCAAGGGCTTATCAATATCGGCGGTTTCTTCCTGCTTGGTGGCTGGGCTTGGATTCAAAAACAGCGTGGCGCCACCCTCGATATTGATGAAATCGCGCCACAGCCTGAACCGTTCAACAAGCATCAATGGCTGACTCTCGCTATGGTAGGGATATTGATTCTTCTCGTTGTTCTACCTGGTCTGCCAGGGATGAAGGGAATGTTCCCGAAAGTTGTTCTGAACATGCTGTCAAACGTTGGCTCGATCGCTTTTGTGCTTTCCTGCGTGTTGATGCTCACTGGTTCCGGCGACAGCAAAGCGGCTGTTAAAGTAATGCCTTGGGGCGTTATCATGATGGTTTGCGGCGTGTCTGTATTGATCGATGTTATGGACCAGGCCGGTGGTCTGAACGCAATGGTTAAAATGATCGGCGCCTTATCTAGTCCTACGAGCGTTGTGCTATGTATTCTTTGGTCTGTTAGGTTTCTAGCCTAAACAGAAGATTACTGCGAAAAAGCAACAAATAGGGGGGCAAATTTGTCCCCCTGACTTTTTCTTCAAAAAAGTCATACTCTTCAAATAAGTAGCAACAAACAGAAAAAACAGTAAAAAAAGAGGAATTGAGCCACTCTTTAGCGAATTGATCCCTCATATAACAAGAAAGAGGGTTAAAATCAAATTAATTATCAGAAGAATCTATATTTACATAATTAATATAATTGTGTAAAATATAAATGTGAAAGGGGTGATGTGTACCAACGTATGCAGGCAGGTACTATCTAGCAATCATTATCTACTCATTTTTTATTTATTGACAGCTAACTGCCGAATCTGTTGGGTCAAAACAAAAAGTTACCCAATACCCGAAGTGACTTAAAAAAGTGTAATTGAGGAGGAAACGGTTGTATGGAATTGTCAATGGCTGCAATTATGTCTATTGTCGCATTGCTCATCGTCGTTATCATCAGTTGTATTAATGAAGATTTGCACGTAGGTTTCCTGGCGGTCGCTTTTGGTATCATCGTTGGCGGCATATGGGGTGGGGCTACTGGCGCTAAAGTTTTGACCTACTTCCCGGTTGGTCTGTTCATGATCCTTGTCGGCGTTACGTTCTTTTTCGGTATGGCTCAAACCAATGGTACGATGGAAAAACTAACTGCTTATTCCATTCGTGTTTGTAAAGGCAATACCGCGATTGTTCCGTTTGTTGTCTTTGTATTGACTACTTTTGTTACCACCATTGGACCTGGCAACATCGCCGGTACTGCTCTGATGGCTCCGGTGGCCATGGCTATCGCCACTCGCATCGGTATGCCTGCCTTCCTGATGACTCTGGTCGTTGTCGGCGCTGCTAACGGCGCTGCATTCTCTCCGTTTGCTCCGACCGGTATTATCTCCAACGGCATTATTGCCAAAATGGCTCCCCAACTCGGTATGGCTGCTGATTCGCTCAACAGTCTAGCCTGGAAAATTCACTTCAATTCTACTGTAGCGCAAGGTGTTGCCAATATTGGCGGCTTCTTCCTACTTGGCGGCTGGGCCTGGATTAAGAAACAACGCGGCGAAACGTTGAACATTGACGAACTCGCTCCGCAACCCGAACCGTTTGACAAACACCAATGGCTGACCCTATCTTTGGTAGGTATATTGATTCTCGCTATCGTTCTGCCAGGTCTGCCTATGTTCAAAGGCGTATTCCCCAAGACCCTGCTTAACCTGCTCTCTAACGTTGGCACGGTAGCATTTATTCTCGCAGGTGTGATGATGCTGACTGGCTCTGGCGACTCTAAGAAAGCCATTAAAGTAATGCCATGGGGCGTTATCATGATGGTTTGCGGCGTTACCGTTCTCATCGAAGTTATGGACAAAGCCGGCGGCCTGAATGCCTTCGTTAAAATGATTGGTGCGGTTTCGAATCCGACCACTGTTAACGCTTGGCTGGCTTTGATCACTGGTGTCATTTCCGCTTACTCCAGCTCCTCCGGCGTTGTTATGCCGATGTTCCTGCCGATGGTTCCTGGTTTGATCAAAGAAGTCGGCGGCGGCAACCCTGTTGCTCTGATTTCCTCGATCAACATCGGTGCACACTTGGTTGACACCTCGCCGTTGTCCACTCTCGGCGCTCTTTGTATCGCTTGCGCTGGTGACCACGAAGACAAAGCCAAGCTATTCCGCAACCTCTTAATCTGGGGTCTGTCGATGTCCGTAGTTGGCGCGGTTATCTGCTACGTCTTCTTTGGTATCCTGGGACTGTAATTCGTACTTTTTGATGAAGGCCGGAGCGTTAGCTTCGGCCTTCATCCTATTTCGTGTCCAGACATGCTAGGTAATTTAGAATAATTATGCTATAATTAATGTGATATGTTCCTGCCCGGCAGGGGCATATTATACATATTCCACGATTCGAGAGACTGAGGAGGTTATGAATTGAAACCATTAAAAGGTGTAGTTGTACTTGACCTGAGCCGTGTGTTGGCTGGGCCGTATGCGAGCATGATGATGGCGGATTATGGCGCCACCATGGTGAAAATTGAACCGCCCAGGGTAGGAGACGATTCACGCGCCTACGGTCCGTTTGTTGGTAAAGAAAGTGCGTATTTCATGAGCCTGAATCGTAACAAACGTTCCATGACTCTTAATCTGAAAGAGCAGGCTGCTAAAGATTTATTTAGGGAAATGGTTAAAAAGGCTGACGTCGTTCTCGAGAACTATCGTCCGGGAACGATGGAGAAATTTGGACTCGGCTATGAAGAACTCAAACAGATCAATCCGAAGATTATCTATGCAACCTGTTCCGGTTTTGGTCAGACTGGTCCATATGTGCATAAACCTGCCTATGATATCATTGTACAAGCAATGGGCGGCATCATGAGCGTCACCGGTCCTGAAGGCGGCGAGCCGACACGGGTCGGCGCATCAGTCGGTGACATTATTGCTGGACTTTTCACTACGATTGGCGTTTTGATGGCTCTTTACCATCGTGAACGTACCGGTGAAGGCCAACTGGTTGATGTTGGCATGCTCGATTGTCAGGTGGCGGTGCTCGAAAATGCGATTTCCCGCTATTTGGTTAGCGGCGAAGTACCTCAGCCGATCGGCAATCGTCATCCGTCAATCACTCCGTTTGCAGCCTTTACGGCAAAAGACGGTCATATTATTGTTGGCGCTGGCAATGATCGCCTGTGGGAAAAACTTTGCAATCTCATCGAACGTACTGATCTGCTGACAGATGAACGCTTTAGCACTAACTTAAAACGTACCCAGAATGTAAATGAACTAAAAGTTATTCTTGATGCTGTCTTCAAAGTTAAGACGATTGATCAATGGATGAAGGCATTGGAGGCGGCGGGTGTCCCATGCGCTCCGATCAATACGGTTGATAAAATCATAAACGACCCACAGATCAAAGCTCGTGAAATGATTGTAGAGCTTGAGCATCCGGTTGCTGGTCATATGAAGGTCCCTGGAGTGCCGATCAAGTTCTCGGCTACACCTGGTTCTGTCGATACTCCGGCCCCATTACTTGGACAACACACAGAAGAGTTATTGCATGAACTGCTAGGACTATCAAAAGAACAAGTTGATGAACTGAGAGCGAAAAACGCAATTTAGCTGGAAAGAGATGGGCGCGCCTAGCGCGTCCGTCTCTTCACTTCCTGGAGGTAGTATGAGTAAGGATTCAGCAATCTTAATTGAAACATCCCAAGTGCATAAAAAAAATCGTATTGTTATTGGTATCGCCATCTTGGCCTTTGGGCTACTTTTTGCATTTTCCGTCTATAAGTGGGTTGTGGTTGGCGTTCAACAACCGATAGAAATCTTTTTTAATTTGATGTTTATTTATGTGCTGATTGAACGGGCTCAGGCGAAATACATCTGCGAGATCGGCAAAAAAACCATTCGGATCACTAAGAAGAGCCTTCTGGGTAGCAAAACTTATGAGGTTGACTATAAAGACATTAATGGAATCTATAAATACAAAACTGGTTTGGTTCATGTGGTCAAATTTCGGCGTACCTATCGATTGAACTCAGCGCTAGATAATCGACTGGTTTGGGCTATGGCGTATGAGGCTCCAGGCAAAGGTGGAAAAGTGGAGAATCACCGGATCTTTTTTAAGGCTAGTGACGAGCTTCTCAATCTGTTGGACGAGAAAATGCCTAACAGAGTAAGATTGACAGAAGAACAGGTGGCTCTCAAGATATTGAAAAAATAGGATTCGCTATTTAACTCGCTAATGCGCTCTGAGCTATAAGGCTTAGGGCGCGTTCTTTTAGTAAGACTGCTTTTAGTCTGTTCAAACGATTTGGGACATGCTATGATATAGATTAATTCTA
Organism: Anaerosporomusa subterranea; assembly: GCF_001611555.1. NCBI lineage: Bacteria > Bacillati > Bacillota > Negativicutes > Acetonemataceae > Anaerosporomusa > Anaerosporomusa subterranea. Next base: position 385,274 of record NZ_LSGP01000025.1, on the reverse strand, counting down.
CCAGCAATACAAATACGGAGGTAGGAGGTATGTGGTTATGAACTGTGCACATTGCGGGACTATTTTACCGGAACAAGCAAACTTTTGTCTTCAGTGCGGCGCTGTACAACAGACGAAAGTCGTTGACAAACTGGTTTGCAATGTGGTGTTTCGTCAGGTTGACGAGAAGTGGTCCCTTTTTGGCAAAGAGATATGCCGCTTTGAAGCAGTTGGCGAGGATGGTGCTACGATAGCGGTGTCTGATAAATTCACGTTAACCGGCTTTGAAATTTACGGGCCGAATGAAAAAAACCGCAAGTATAAGGCTGCATTTGACGGCTTGGTTAAGAAGTTGCTTGCTGAGGGTTGGAAACAAACCGAAAAAGCAGGTAAGCAATGGTTTGAGCTTCAATTCCAACAATCGTAATCGAAATGTTAAATATTGCTGGTTCGTAGCTGAGAAAAACCTTGCTGCGCGCAAGGTTTTTTTGCTTTTTTGTAGAATCATATACAGGAAACACGTTAAGGGTTTTCAGGAGGATCTATTGTGAGAGCAAGCAAAGGCAGAGGCTGGCTATTATTGGTGCTGTTTCTGATTATCGGTGCCGTTCTAGGTGGAGTATTGGGAGAGGTTCTAGCGAAGCAGGCCTTTTTCGCTGACCTTGCGCCATATCTAACCAAACATTATGTTTTACTCAACGTACCACCATTAACAGTAGATCTTTATATCGCGCAAATTGTAGGCGGGCTGGTTTTGCAGCCGAGTCTCATGAGCATACTAGGAATGCTACTGGGTATTTTCATTTACCGTCGTTTCTAAATGGGGAGTTGAGACTCATGAATGTGATTCTGGCCTCTGCGTCGCCCCGTCGTCGCCAACTGTTAGAGCAGGTTGGGCTGTGTTTCGCCGTTCAAGCGAGTGATGTCATGGAGGCCGCGAAGCCAGGGCTTTCTCCGGCTGAATTGGCTAAGTCTCTTGCGGTTGATAAGGCAACTTCAGTCGCTGCAACAGCTGATTCTCAGGCAGTCGTTATCGGGGCTGACACCATCGTTGTTTATAAAGGCGAGGTATTTGGCAAGCCTAACAATCAAGAACAAGCAAGGGATATGCTTCACTCGTTAGCCGGGCAGCAACACCAAGTCATCACTGGTGTCACAGTTGTCGCTGACGGTGAGGTCTTCAGCGATTGTGCTGTAACATTAGTGACTTTCCGCGATCTGACTGAAGCAGAAATTGATTCGTATATTGAGACTGATGAATGGGTGGACAAGGCAGGCTCATACGGGATTCAGGGCATGGGCGCTTTGCTGGTTGAGCGAATTGAAGGCTGTTATGCCAATGTTGTTGGCTTGCCGTTAGTGACGCTTTCGCGATTGCTATTGAGAGTGGGTGTTCGCCTGCTATGAATTCACAGAAGCCTTTGACCATTAAAGAATTGCCTGAACAGGACCGGCCGCGTGAGCGTTTATTAAAACACGGCGCTCAAACCTTGTCGACCGCTGACTTAGTCGCGATTTTACTGCGCGTAGGCAGCCGCGAGGAGTCGGCTGTTAGGCTGGCCGAACACCTGCTGTTTGATCATCAAGGCTTAGCCGGCTTGGGCCGGATTACACCCCGCGAGATGGTCAAGCTGAAAGGTATTGGATTGGTCAAAGCGGTGACAATAGCTGCCGCGCTTGAATTGGGAAAGCGGTTGCGTGACCAAAAGAGTGAAGAGCGGCCGGTTATTCGCAATTCACAGGACGTCAGAGACCATATGATGCCCCTATTGCGGTATGAACAGAGAGAAAAATTTTATCTACTGCCGCTGTCAACCAAGAATCATGTTCTTGATGAACGAGAAATCTCAATTGGCAGCCTTAACGCCTCGATTGTTCATCCCCGTGAGCTGTTCAGGGAAGCATTAAATTATGCCGCCGCATCGGTCATTTTGGTGCACAACCATCCGAGCGGTGACCCTGCTCCCAGCCGCGAGGACATCGAAGTAACCCGTCGTTTGATGGAAGCAGGAAAACTGCTTGAGATACCGGTCCTAGACCACGTAATTATTGGCGATGGTAAGTATGTAAGCATGAAAGATAAGGGAATAATATGAGAGTATGTAGGATTGAAGGGAGTCGTGATTCTAAGTGAATCTATTTGGATCGTTTTCACGCGATATGGGGATAGATCTGGGCACCGCCAATACACTAGTTTTTGTCCGCGGACGGGGAATCGTCTTAAATGAGCCTTCTGTTGTCGCAATTCAACGTGACACTGGTGAGGTTTTGGCAGTTGGCGAAGAGGCGAAACAGATGTTAGGACGGACGCCAGGCAATATTATTGCCATTCGTCCGCTAAAAGACGGAGTCATCGCTGATTTTGATGTGACTCAGTCGATGTTGAAATACTTTATTCAAAAATGTCTTGGTAAGCGTAGCTTTATTCGGCCGCGCATCATTGTTGGTGTACCCTCTGGCGTGACTGAGGTCGAAAAGCGGGCTGTCATTGATGCAACGGTACAGGCTGGCGCGAGAGAAGCATATTTAATTGAAGAACCAATGGCTGCAGCCATTGGTGCTGGTTTACCGGTATATGAGCCTACTGGCAACATGGTAGTCGATATCGGTGGCGGTACTACCGAGGTTGCGGTTATCTCGCTCGGCGGTATTGTAAACTCGAAATCGATCCGTATTGGCGGCGATGAGCTTGATGAAGCAATTATCCAATACGTTAAGCGTAGCTATAACATGATGATTGGTGAACGCACAGCTGAGCAAGTTAAGATTACTATGGGATCGGCAATAACGCCGCCCGAGAATCAGACGTTTGAAGTCCGCGGGCGTGACATGGTCACTGGTCTGCCCAAAACGCTTACTCTCAGCGCTAAAGAGGTTCAACACGCCCTGAGTGAACCCGTGCTTGGAATTATCGAAGCGGTCAAAGCTACTCTGGAAAAGACTCCCCCAGAATTGTCGGCAGATGTGATGGATCGGGGAATCGTTATGACTGGTGGCGGTTCGTTGTTACACGGCCTTGACGTCCTTTTAGCGCAAGAAACCGGCATGCCGGTTCATGTATCAGAAGATGCGTTACAGTGCGTGGCCAATGGAACAGGCAAGGCACTCGAGAGTATCGAACTGCTGAAGCGAGTCCTGATTTCGTCGTCGCGTCGCAGCTAATTGCGTAAGGTAGAGAGAATGCCAGAAGACCTGGCTGAGAGAGGAGACAACAGGTGCGCATGTTGCAAAAGCGGTCGGTGGTGCTGGCGGTTGCGGTGTTCACCGTATTTCTGCTGGCTGCCTCGGCCGGTGTAGGTAAGTTTCGGTTTCCGGTAGCAGAAAGATTGGTGGCAGTGGTGCTTACTCCTTTTGAGAGTGCCTTGGCAAAAGTGAGCTACCAGATCCGTTCGTCTGTCCGCTTCGTCGGAGACATTGCTACCGCCTATCGAGATAACCAAATGTTGAAAGTAGAAAACGAGCAACTGCGTCAGCAGATACTGCAACTAAATGAAGTGCTGGCAGAGAATACGCGGCTAAAGGCAACTCTTGACTATAAGAAAAGTATGCCCCAGTTTGATTTTGTGATTGCCTCTGTGATTGCCCGCGATCCTGGATCATGGACAAGCACGGTAATGATCGATCGCGGCTCAGCTGACGGTATTAATAAAGATATGCCGGTGGTAACATCTCGTGGCCTGATCGGCAATGTTGTTCAAGCATTTCCGCATTCTGCCAAAGTATTGCTGCTGACAGATGGAAAAAGCGCGGTTGGCTCTTTAGTACAACGACCAGAATCGCGCGTGGCCGGTATTGTTGAAGGTGCAGACGCCCCGTCGCTGGCACCGCGTATGGTGAATCTGGCCCGCGACGCGGATGTGATTAAAGGCGATAAAATTATTACCTCTGGTCTAGGAGGTATTTATCCCAAAGGGCTACTCATTGGCGAAGTGACAGAAGTCGTCAACGCAGAAGGCGGTCTGTTAAAATATGCTACCTTGAAGCCCGCTGCTGATTTTGATAGACTAGAAGAGGTTCAGGTTCTTGTCCGCTCGCGCGAACAGCTTAGCCCGGTACCGGGTCAACCTGCGCAGCCTGTTCCAACGGGGCAGGTACGATGAAACAGGTAGGCGTGTTAGTACTGAGCGTTCTCGTTTTATTGCTCTTGCAGGCGACGATTTTGCCGCAGCTATTATCAGCTGCGGTTAAGCCTGATTTGCTGCTGATCTTCACTGTGTCCTGCGGCCTGCTGTGTGGACGTGAAAAAGCTGTAGGCATTGGCTTTTTCTCCGGTTTGCTGCAAGATTTGGCTTCAGGCAACATTTTTGGTATTCATACTTTATCCAAGATGGCTATTGGCTATTTGGCTGGCTTGGCGGAACAAAAGGTTTTTAAAGAACATATTTTTTTGCCAATGGCAGCCATGTTGGTTGCCAGTTTATTAAACAGTGCACTGATGCTGGCGCTGATGACATTTCTAGGCTACCGCATCGGCTGGAGTGCGGCGATGTCTGGTGAGATTTTGCCGTCACTACTCTATAACGTGCTTTTTTCAGTTCCGGTTCATCAAACGGTGTATCGTCTGGCTAAGCGCTGGGACTGACACCTGCCAGGGAATAAGCGAATGGGCGGTGTTTCTTCTTGACTGTAAAACGGCAGTTGCAAAGATTAGATGTGATGGGCATGCTAGTCATGCTCATCTTTGTTGCTCTAGTTTCTCGACTTAGTTATCTGCAAATCGCGCAAGGAAAGCACTTTGAAGATCTCGCCAACGGTAACCGTATCCGTTTGATCCCGATTCAGGCTCCGCGTGGTATTTTCTACGACCGCAACGGAGTGCAACTCGTCACAAACCGTCCTGGGTTCACAGTCGACTTCATGCTACCATCCGGTCAGCCGGAGCCTCAGGTTCTTGAAAAACTATCGCAGATTCTTGGCATGAAAAAAGAGGAAATTCTTGCTAAGCTGGAACAGCGCAAGGGATCGTTTGATCCGGTTCGAATCAAAGCAAATGTGGGACCGGAAATCGTCGCTAAAATTGAAGAACGTCGCAATGAACTACCAGGCGTAATTATTGAAATCCAGCCTGTGCGGACTTATAATAACAAGACCTTCGCCGCTCATCTGTTTGGCTATGTCAGCGAAATCAATGATACGGAGTTAGAAAAACGCAAAAGCGACGGCTATAAAGCCGGCGATATCATTGGCAAGTTTGGCCTAGAACGCGTGTTTGATAAAGAATTGCGTGGCATAGACGGCGGCGGGCAAACAGAAGTCAACGTCAGTGGCAGACCAGTCCAGGTTCTTGGCAAAAAGGATCCAATTCCGGGGCAAAATCTTGTTCTCACCATCGACTACCGCATCCAAAAGGCGGCAGAGATGGCAATAGATGAGACTCTAAAGTACTTACAAACACAAACAGAATTTCGCAATGCACATGCCGCATCAGTTGTCGCTCTTAATCCGAAGACGGGAGAGGTATTGGCGATGGTCAGCCGTCCTGCCTTTGACCCCAATCTGTTCGCAGGCGGCATTTCAGAAAAAGATTGGAAACTGATTAACGAGAACCCCTTCAACCCAATGGACAACAAAGCTATTTCCGGGGAATATCCGCCAGGATCTGTCTTTAAAATCGTTACTGGCACTGCGGCGCTAGAACTAAAAAAAGTTACTCCAGAAGAAAAGATACTCGATACAGGACGCCATTGGCTGATTGATAAAAGCAATGCTCATGGCGAAGCACTGGGATGGATCAATTTTAATGAGGCTTTTGCTAAGTCTGATAACGTATATTTTTATGAAATGGGCAATCGACTAGGTATTGACAACCTGGAAAAATATGCGCGAATGTTTGGGCTTGGCGCTTTTACTGGGATTAATTTGCTGGGAGAGTCGGATGGCTTGGTTGCTAACCGCCGTTACAAAGAAAAAGTATATGGTGAGCAGTGGTATCTGTCAGAAACGTTTGACGCTGCAATCGGTCAGGGGTTCAATCTAGTTACTCCTTTGCAACAGGCTCAGTTGATTGCGCAGATTGCTAGTGGCGGTCTTCGCTACCGACCATACCTTGTAAAGCAGATTACCGGACCAGACGGCAAAGTAGTCAAGGATTACGCACCTGAGCAAGTCGGCAAAGTAGACATTTCACCGGCGAATCTCGAACTGATTCGCAATGGGCTGCGTGATGTTGCTCTGCCTGGTGGAACTGCTGGCTACCTATTCGCCGATTTTCCGGTTCAAATAGCCGGTAAAACCGGAACAGCCGAGAACTCACATGGCGCAGATCATGGCTGGTTTGTCGCGTATGCTCCTTATGAAGATCCAACGATTGCCGTAGCGGTTATTGTCGAGCAAGGCGGCTATGGCGGGTCGTCAGCAGGCGTTATTACTAAAAAAGTTCTGGAAGCTGCATTTAATCTTAATCAAGATACGACAAATGCCCCTAAGGTATTTAAATCAAATAAAGTCGCGATTTGATTCCTCCTTGGATTGCCGAATGAGGCAGGAAAACCTGACCTTCAAGCCGAATAGTAAAAAATCGGTAATATGCGTTTGATGGGAATGGCTGGGATGAGGGGGATTACGCGTGGGGGATATTATTGTCGTTACATCCGGTAAAGGCGGGGTCGGCAAGACGACAACTGTGGCCAATTTGGGCGCAGGACTTGCCTTGTCCGGCAAAAAGGTTGCACTAATCGATGCTGACATTGGACTGCGAAATTTGGATGTTGTCATGGGGCTGGAGAATCGGATTGTTTTTGACTTAGTGGATGTTACAGAAGGCGCTTGTCGCCTGAAACAAGCATTGATTAAAGATAAACGGTATGATAATTTATTTCTCTTGCCTGCAGCGCAGACACGAGATAAGTTTTCAATTTCGCCTGACCAAATGCGCGAAATATGCCGCGATTTGGCCCGCGACTTCGATTATGTCATTATTGACAGCCCGGCAGGCATTGAGCGAGGCTTTACCAACGCAATCGCTGGCGCTGAGAAAGCGATAGTCGTCACAACACCCGACGTGTCAGCCGTACGTGATGCTGACCGGATTCTTGGTTTGTTAGAGTCATCTGGAAAAACTGACTTGAAGCTCATTATTAACCGAATCCGTCCGGAAATGGTCAAACGCGGCGAGATGATGTCAATTGATGATGTTATTGAAATCTTGTCAGTTGATTTGCTAGGCGTAATCCCGGAAGATGAGTATATTATTATTTCTACAAACCGGGGGGAACCGGCTGTAACTAATCCAACCACACTGGCGAGCGAGGCTTACAAAAACGTCGTAAGACGGCTGACTGGGGAAAATGTACCGCTCCTTGTTCTCGCTCCCCCTAAGGGCCTGTGGGCCCGGCTCAAACTCCTGATCGGGCTATGAGGAGGGACAAGCTATGCTAAGTATGCTAAAAAAGCTATTAGGCGAACAGCCTGCCGTTGGCTCCAAAGATATTGCTAAAGAACGGCTCCGTTTGGTTCTCCTGCATGATCGTGCCAATGTTTCACCGCAATATATGGGACTTCTTAGGGACGATATGATCAAAGTTGTATCAAACTATATGGAGATCAATCCGCAAGACATGGAAGTGAATCTGAATCGCGACGATCAGACGGTAACGCTCGTTGCCAACATTCCCGTTAGTGCGGTTAAACGCTCTCCTGCCACGCGTCAGATCGACCCTGCAAACGATGAGCAAGCCGTACTCCAAAGTGAACCCTGTATGACGACTAGGGAAGGTATAATCGAAAATGCTGAACCGACGACTGCTGCGAAATCTTGATTTCATTCTCATTCTTGATATTATCGCCTTGATTGTCGTGAGCCTGATTTTCATCGGCAGCGCCACCCATATCAATACGCCCAGTGAGGATCGTTACTGGTATGTGCAACGTCAAGGGATATTTGCTTTAATTAATATAGTGATTATCTTTGTCATGCTGCACTTTGACTATAAATCAATTGGCAGGTATGCGAATTTACTGTATGTGCTCAATTTAGTGATGCTGTTGGCAGTCATGTTTGTCGGCCAATCGGCTTTGGGCGCTCAACGCTGGATTCAAATCGGTCCAATTACCCTACAACCATCGGAGTTTTCCAAACTGATTATGATTGTTAGTTTGGCGAATCTGCTGGATAAAAGGGCTGGCCAACTTCAAACCTGGCGAGATATTTTGCCGGTTTTTCTGTATGTGGGAATACCGTTTTTGCTGGTTCTCAAGCAACCCGACTTGGGCACCTCGCTAGTATTTCTTTCGATATTGTTTGGGATGATTTTTGTCGCTGGCATACCCACGCGTAAGCTGTTCACGATTATCGGAGCCGGGTTAGCTTTTATGCCGATCTTTTGGCATTTTCTAAAAGACTATCAGAAGATGCGTTTGACAGTCTTTCTCGATCCCAACGTTGATCCGCTAGGATCTGGTTATCATATCATTCAATCAAAAATTGCTATTGGCTCAGGAATGTTGACAGGCAAAGGTTTGTTCAGCGGGACACAAAGCCAGCTTAACTTCTTGCCGGAAAATCACACCGACTTTATCTTTGCTGTGATTGGCGAAGAAGTCGGCTTTATCGGTAGCCTGTTGGTATTACTGCTGTACTTTATTCTGCTATACCGAGGGTTAAAGATTGCAGGCGAAGCGAGGGACAACTTTGGCACCCTAATAGCTGCGGGCGTCACCTCGATGATGGCATTTCATGTTCTGGTCAATGTCGGTATGACTGCCGGCATCATGCCGGTTACTGGTATCCCACTGCCGCTAATGAGCTACGGCGTGAGTGCTTTGACGACCAATATGATCAGCTTAGGTTTGTTGTTAAATATCTATATGCGACGACAAAAGATACTGTTTTGAAACCAATAAAGCAGGTGCGGACGACATTTGTCTGCACCTGCTTTATTGGTTTGTCTATTGCCCAAAATACGGATTGGCGATGACTAATACAATGGCGATTACAGTGGCGATAATTGGGATTGACTCAATGAGTCCGATCGAAATCAACATCGTTGGTAGCAAGGAGGACTTCAATTCCGGCTTCCTGCCCATCGCGTCCAGGGTGGTGTAGGCCACTTTTGCGTCACACTTGGGTGCACTCAGTGTTACGGTGAGAATAATAATGACAGCAGCGATGACAGAACAAACGATAATGATTACCCTCTCCATGTCTTATTCTCCTTTCCTGTTATTTTGACAGTATCCTGATCAAAAGCAAGGCAGAAGACTTGCCAAACAATTGCTATCCGCTGGGTAACAAATAGTCCGGCCAGTACAGCGATGATATGGAGATCCAGACAGTATTCACCAAAAAGTATAAATGCGACCACGACACAGAACCGGCTGATGAAGCCGTTGTTTACGTTCATAACCGCCTGATGCGCACTGGTCTCTAAACCTTTCTGATATTGGAATTTCAGTAACATCGAAAAACTAATTCCGGCTAGTGTGCCATAGAGAATAGCCAAGGCATGCTGTTCAAACCCAATCAGAGCAGCAACTATACTGATGACAATACCTGCGGCCGCCATCACAAGTATACACTGCTTATTGCTAATCAAGTGAAATTCGCCCATCATCAACACACCTCTTTGTCAAGCTGATTATGACTATATGTCATAATCGGGAGCGTGCCAATTTATCCGCTGGACGGCTAGATTCGAGACCGCTTAAGCAGCTCAGCCTCATCATCTAAGCAAGGGCTAGTGGTTCCGGCGGTGCGATGGGCGCTGCTCCCTGGATTGTTTTTGCAGCAGGAAAAAGCGACTGAGAGACAGTATCAGACGGAAAGGCAGGATAATACCTGCTAAGAATGCGATCAGGTTTGGTCCTGGATCGCGGACTACTAATACTATACCGACAAGCAGCAGATAGAATCGGGAAAAAGCGTCTTCGTTCATACAGGCGTCTGCTTGCACGGGTCTAAAGGCGTCTTTTTTGATTTGATAATAGAGCAAGAGGTAGTACAGGCAACTGGCGGCAATGCCAATCAGCAGACCTGGCAATATGTCAGCTCGATGCGAGAGCAACACAACAGTGCACATAAATAGACCGGCGGAGACCATGACAGACAGGGTGCGCTTCAGACCGAAACCAAGTTCGTTCATTACTTCGCCTTCTTTTTATATTTATGACAAATTGTCATTGGAAATAGCGAAACAGTAAACTTGATTTTCGTTTAAGCCAGATAATAGAGCAAATAAATCATCGGCTCAGTTATATTATATGACAATTTGTCATATAAGTCTTGCGTTTTTTTCATTCTAGAATAATTATTTTGACACAGAGGGAATAGTCATACTATTATATATTCATATACCGAAATTGACAGGGAGTGTGCGTAAATGACGCTCGGAGAAAAGGTCCGGTTTGTTAGAGAAAAAGCGGGACTTACTACAGAGGAATTGGCTCGGCGTCTCAAGGTTTCCCAATCGTACATCTCCCACGTGGAAAACAATCGCCGCCTCTTAGGGCGTGACCGGATTGTTGCCCTGTCCAAGACACTTGATATACCGGTTGAGTTTTTTTTGCGGGAAGATATACTCCGACTGGATGAGTTGAAAGTCAGCTCAGCGCTGCGGGCACGACTATCTGAATCACGCTATGCGAATTATCTGGTTGCTCTGGATAAGGCAGTCGAGGCGGAAATATCGCCAGAAGAATTAGAACGGGCAATTGAGTTTATTCGGAATTACAAAAACCAAGCGCAATAGCATGGAAAACAAAGAACCACGACGCCACACCGGCCCGTGGTTCTTTGTCTATCAACATTCTGGCGAAGCCTATGCGGCCCCGTGCGCGTTTTTAAACTCTGCTTCGAACTTCGGGTCAACTAAAAACACGCCCTCTAAATAGACCCACTTGCATTTTCCTTGCCAGTTGTAAAGTATATAGGACATTTCATTACATGGATGGAAGATGGTCCCCCCCTCTGCGGTTTTCATGACTACACCCCTTTCCGGAACCGCGGTGTTTTGCTGTCCGGAAAATAAAAACACCAGGTCCCGCTGCTTTGCAGCAAACCTGATGTTGAACTTACTTTTGCCTCGTGCGGTAGGCGCGAAGCCGTAATCAACACAGTTTGAAACAGATGATTTTCAGTCGCGGGGCACAACCGTTTCTGTCTACATCTGCCAAGCATATTCATTTAATTTAAATAAACCGTAGACCCAATATATTTTATTCGCCGTCAAAGGCAATAATCCTTTGATTTATTAGATAATACAGAAAATATTTTCCGCTTCACGGACAAGGATTTTTTCATATTCCTCTGTTAATGTCATATACATTACAATAGCCAGACAAGACCGAATATGGCCGGGCGGAGGTAAGGTCATGACAACATTCTCACAACGGTTCAAAAGGCGCTACTACTCTGAACCTGTCGAATACCGGACAAAGCGGAACCGGATGAATCTCAGTTGGTTAAAGCAAACTGCTGCTGCGCTGCTTATTTTTGCTGCTGTCTATATGGCAGCTTCATCAAACACGCAGGTTGGGCGGTCGGTAGTGGATGGAGTTCGTTATCTGCTGACAACGGAAACTGATGTTGCCTATCTTATGGATCAGGTGGCGCCCTATTTGCCACAGCAACTAGATACCTCACTTTGGAAACGTGTACAGACAACCGTGTCACGTCCCGCCGATCCGTTGCAATACATGGTGAAACCAGTAGATGGCAAGCTAACAGCAACGTTTGGCTGGCAGACTCATCCTGTCTTGAAACAACAGGTCATGCATGAAGGAATTGACATCACAGCACCTGCCGGGACGGCCGTGCGAGCGGCTGCGTCGGGACATGTTCGGGTAGTGGAAGATAGCGCCCAATTCGGCAGAATTATTATTGTTGAGCATAGCAGTGAGGTGCAAACTGTTTACGGACACCTTGCTGAAGCTGCTGTTAAAGCAGGCGATCCTGTTACTCAAGGCCAGCTTATTGCGAGAGTTGGCCAGACAGGGATGACTCAAGCTCCTAAGCTATACTTTGCAGTTAGTGACAAAGGAAAATTTATTGATCCGCTTACTCGCATTCAAGGAGAATTCTCTGGTAAGGATGGGAAGTAGAGCTTGCGTGCGGGAAGAGTGGCAGGAGTACAAATTCTCATCAGTCCTTGGTTCCTTATTCTTCTGATCGTCTTTTCATTTTCTGGCATGTTAGTCAAGGTCATTGGCGTATTCGCCTCGGTTTTATGGCATGAAAGCGCTCATGCCATGGCAGCCCGACTGCTAGGATATACGGTTCGGGAAGTGGAATTGCTGCCGTTTGGTGGGGTGGCTCGCATTGATCGGTTGGGTGAAGCTGATTCACAAAATGACCTGTTTGTCGCATTAGTGGGTCCTGTTGCCAGTTTTGTCATGGCGGCAATGATTGCGATTTTGTCTCATTATGTACAAAATTGGGATTGGAGATTTTTTTTTCAGACCAACTTGATGCTAGGCTGGTTTAATCTCATCCCAGCTTTGCCGCTAGATGGAGGCAGAATTTTGCGCGCTTGGTTATCCCAACTGTGCGGTTACCGCAAAGCGACGACAGCTGTAGTCTTTGTTAGCTGGCTTATCAGCGGTGGTTTTTTGATAGTAGCGGTTTTACAGTTCGTTTTTCATTCAGACGTTAATATTACGCTACTATTCGCTGCCGGTTTTATAGCGCTTGCCTCGCGCAAGGAAATGGCTGCGGTAGGCTTTCGCGCTATGCGCATTTTATCGCAGAAAAAAGCGGATATGATGCGGCGGGGAGTTATGCCAACCGCGCATTTTACCGCTGTCGAGGATTGCCTGGTGCGGGATGTGATTGCTCTGTTTCAGCCGGAACAATATCATATGATATTAATTGTGGACAAAGGATTTAGGATGCGGGGGTCATTAACAGAGACTGATGTGTGGGAGTCTATTCCAGACAAGGGAATGATGGCCAAAATTGGTGATTTCCTTTGACGCTTAGTGGCTCAACCACATTATAATCTAACATGTTTGAACTACTAGAAGGAATCTGGTAAAACTATAGCGAAATAATGATATTCATGCGTGTATCGCATGTTTTTTTCCTTTGCGCGCAAACAACTGCCAGGTATTTCTGATTGCACCTGGTAATTTTTAGACATACTACATGTAATTGAACACTATGGAGGCCGTTATGCACATTGTCTTATCACCTGATATTCTGAATCGAGTACTCAAGCCGGCACGCTATACAGGGCAAGAATGGAACAGTATCAAGAAAGATCCCGGCACAGTGGATATTGCTTATGCGCTGGCTTTGCCAGATGTCTATGAGGTGGGCATGAGCAATCTGGGGCTAAAGATTTTGTATGACATTATAAATCAACGCGACGATGCGGCGGCAGAGAGAGTGTACGCGCCTTGGACTGATATGGAGGCTGAGATGCGGGCTCATGGCATACCGCTGTATGCTCTGGAGAGTTTTCGGCCGATCAATGAGTTTGATGTTATTGGCTTTTCATTGCAATACGAAATGAGTTTTAGCAATATCTTAAACATGTTGGATCTGTCCAATATTCCGCTGAAAACGGTGGACCGTCAGCTGGAACACCCCTTCGTTATTGGTGGCGGCCCTTGCGCTTTTAATGCTGAGCCGGTTGCTGACTTCTTTGATTTTTTTGTAATGGGTGAAGGGGAAGAGACGATTAATGACGTGACTGATTGTCTGGTGCAGTGGAAGCGAGAAGGCAAGCCGGACGGCAGAATTGGCCTTTTGCGGCGAGTGGCGAGTATTGAGGGCATCTATGTACCGCAGTTTTATCACATCGACTATCACGATGACAAGACGATTGCCGCCGTTACTCCCACGCTGCCAGAAGCCAAGCCTTGCGTGATTAAACGGGTTGTAGAGGATCTGGACAAGGCGCCTTTCCCGACGAAATTGGTCATGCCCTATCTGGATATTGTCCATGATCGGATTATGCTTGAACTGTTTCGTGGCTGTACGCGCGGCTGTCGGTTCTGTCAAGCAGGCACAATTTATCGGCCAGTCAGGGAACGCCGCCCAGAGACGCTAGTGAATTTGGCCAAACAACTGGTAGCTGACAGCGGTTATGACGAGATTTCACTTGTCTCGCTGAGCACGGCAGATTATTCGTGCCTGCACGGACTGATAACAGAGCTGCAGGAAGGATTGCGGGAATATAAAGTCAGTGTCTCGTTGCCCTCTTTGCGGATTGACAGCTTTTCTGTCGACTTAGCCCAACAGGTACAAACAGTAAGAAAAAGCGGATTGACATTTGCGCCAGAGGCGGGAACACAACGCATGCGCGATGTTATTAATAAGGGTGTTACCGAGGAGAACTTGCGCGATGCTGTTACGGCCGCCTTCAAGGCTGGTTGGTCGTCGATAAAGCTATACTTTATGATTGGTTTGCCGACAGAGACTGACGAGGATGTGCGCGGCATAGCTGATCTCGCTTACCGGGTTCTTGACTGGTATCGCGAAGCAACCGGACGCCGCGGAGCTAAAGTCAGTGTCAGCGTGTCTTCGTTTGTCCCCAAATGCCAAACACCGTTTCAATGGATGGCACAAGACTCGATCAGTGAAATGCGCCGTAAGCAAGCACTGTTAAAGTCTAGCATTCGTGATCGCAGCATATCCCTACACTGGCATGATCCGGAAGTGAGTTTTCTCGAGGCGGTATTTGCCAGAGGCGATCGCCGCCTGGCTGATGTGCTTATCCATGCCTGGCAGAATGGCGCCCGCTTTGACGGTTGGAGCGAGCATTTCCGGTTTGATATCTGGATGGCGGCTTTTGCAGCAACTGGCATTGATCCGCATTTTTACGCTAACCGCAGCAGGGAGACGGACGAGCTCCTGCCCTGGGATCACCTTTCAGCCGGAGTTGATAAACGATATCTGATAGCAGAGTATGACAAAGGCGTGAGGCTCGAGCTAACCCCGGATTGCCGCCGCGGCGACTGCGGCGGTTGTGGTGTCTGTGATGGACTCGGGGTTCAGATCGCCGATTGGGGGAACCGCTGATGTTACTTAGAGCAGCCATAACTAAAGGAGAACAAGTCCGCTATATTTCGCATCTTGACTTCGCCCGCACTGTAGAACGGGCGTTGCGCCGAGCTCAATTGCCGGTGGCCTACTCTGAGGGCTTTAATCCGCATGTTAAGCTGGCCTTCGCTTCCGCACTGAGTGTTGGCGTAACTGGCGATCAGGAATACTTTGATGTTGAGTTGGTTGAGGATATCACTCCATCAGATTTTACCGCACGACTGGCGGGCGCTTTACCTGACGGCATTTACGTGTCGCAAGCTGCGGTCATTACCCAAACCCATAAGGCATTAATGGCTGTGATTAATTATGCCGCATATTCCGTCGAACTCCCTCTTGCCGGTGGACTGACTGCTGTAGAGGCTGCGGTTTCTGGGTTTAATACAGCTGAGGTTGTTATGTACACACGGCAATCACCAAAGGGAAAACGAGAGATTGATCTGAAGCAGTTTGTTGACAATCTCACAGCCCAGACGAATGGCAATAAGCTGTTGCTTTCGTTTGGTATAGAGATCAAACCGACTGGCAGCGCTAAAGCAAGTGAATTACTGGAAGTCCTGACTGAGCGCTTTTCGTTGCCAGTGGAGCGTGAGCTGGCTTTTATCCGGCGTGAGGGGCTTTGGATAAAACAGGGAGATGACTTGATTTCACCGCTCGAACTCAGGGGGTGACGACAGTGATTCAGAAGATACTGGTAAACGCAGGATTGGAAGAAACACGGATGGCTGTGCTCGAAGACGGCATTCTCAGCGAGCTAGTTGTTGAACGAGTTGATACTGGCCATATTGTCGGCAACATTTATAAAGGTAGAATTAAAAATGTATTGCCAGGTATGCAGGCAGCGTTTATTGATATCGGCAAGGAGAAGAACGCTTTTTTGTATGTTGGTGATATTTTTCCCCATATTCCAACCCGTACAGGACCGCTTGATGACGTTTTGACAATCGGACAGGATATTATGATACAGATCGTCAAAGACTCGCTTGGCGTCAAGGGCCCGCGGGCGACTACGCATCTGACTTTGCCTGGCCGCTATGTTGTGCTTATGCCGACTGTGGATTATATCGGGATTTCACGCCGTATCGAATCAGGTGCTGAACGGGAACGTCTGCGCGAATTGGCGGAAAAGGTTAGGCCGCCTGGCATGGGGGTCATTGTGCGAACTGTGGCTGAAGGCCGTAGTGAAGAGGACTTGGCCAAGGACTTGCATTATCTCCATACGCTCTGGTCCTCAATTATTGCCCGCTCGAAACGTACTAAGGCGCCTGCCGCCTTGTACCGTGATGTTGACCTTGTTATCCGGGTTGTGAGAGACTATTTATCCAGCGACTTAGAAGAGTTGGTGATTGATAACCGGGACGCCTATCAGCGGGTAGTTGAACTATTAACCCATCATTCGCCTGAGTTAGTATCCAGGGTGTCCTACTATGAGGGCAATGATTTGTTCAGTCACCACCAACTAGAAGAACAATACAGCCAACTTCAAAAACGGCAGGTTTGGCTGGAATGCGGCGGCTATCTTATTTTTGACCGCACAGAAGCTCTTACGGTCATCGATGTGAATACAGGCAAGTTTGTTGGCCGCACCAATCTTGAAGATACTGTATTTCGCACGAATCTGGAGGCGGCTGGCGAAATCGCTCGCCAATTGCGCCTGCGCGACATAGGCGGCATCATCATTATCGATTTTATTGATATGAATACTGAGGAACACAAACAAGCCGTGTTGGCGGCGCTGGAAGAAGGTCTGAAGAAAGACCGAACCAAGAGTAATGTTGTTGGTATTACCGGTTTGGGTTTAGTAGAAATGACACGCAAAAAATCGCGTCAAAATCTCGACGCCATGCTTTACGCACCATGCCCTTGTTGTGAAGGCAGAGGCCGTGTTCTATCGCCGCCAACTGTATCGATCAATATTAGACGGCAATTGCGTCGCCTATCTTTGTCCGCCAGCTCTGTTCGTAGTTATATTGTGCAAGCCCACCCACAGGTAGCTGAAGTGCTGGCAGCTCCGGCTGAACTGAAGAGACTGCAACAGGAGTTGGCCATTACTTTGAAAGTAGAGGCATTGCCAGCCTTGCATCCTGAAACATATTCCATCCTCGCCAATCAGGAATAATCGAATTAAAATTGACAGAGACAAATGAATATGATATCATTCAATGATGTAGGCATGTGCCTTCACGGCCGCTCGAAGAGGTTTTAAAAATTCACTTTCAGTGATACCAAATTCGGCGAGACTCTATAAGGAGGTGTATCTAAAAATGTACGCAATTATTCAAACAGGCGGAAAGCAATACCGCGTTAGCGAAGGTGACGTCATTGTCATCGAAAAACTCGAAGCCCAAGCAGGCGAGACTGTTGCTTTCGACGAAGTGCTGACTGTTGTCACTGACGGCTCTGTGAAGATTGGCCAACCTGTCGTTGCTGGTGCGAAAGTAACCGGCACGGTTGTTGAGCATGGCAAGGGAAAGAAAATTCGCATTTTCAAGTACAAGTCCAAATCCAACTACCGTAAACGCCAAGGACATCGTCAACCGTTCACAAAAGTGACTATCGAGAAAATCGAAGCATAAGGCATGATTACGGTAGAAATTACCCGCGATAGCGTACAACGCATTGTTCAATTTCAAGTTAAAGGGCATTCCGGCTCTGCGCCACGTGGCAAAGATATTATTTGCGCTGGCGTCTCGGCTCTAACCCAGTCGGCGTTGCTCGGTCTCTCCCAATATCTGAATCGGACGATTCGCTGGCAGGCTGCAGATGGCCTGTTGTCTATGGAACTATGCAATCTTCCTGATGATCAGACCAGTGCCGTGCTTGAAACCATGTTACTTGGTCTAAAGGAGATTGTTAAATTAGAACCGGATTATGTTCGGATTGTTGAATACAGGAGGTGAACTCGATGTTCAATTTTACATTTGATCTGCAACGGTTTGCACATAAAAAGGGTGTTGGTAGCTCCCGTAACGGACGTGACAGCGAAGCGCAACGCCTTGGTGTAAAACGTCAAGCTGGTGAAGTTGTTACTGCTGGCAGCATTTTGGTCCGTCAGAGAGGCACTCGCTTCTATCCTGGTCTAAACGTCGGCATTGGCAAGGATCATACCTTATTTGCTTTGATCCCTGGCAAAGTTTCCTTTGAACGCAAAGGCCGCGATGACAGACAAATCAGCGTCTATGCGGTAGAAACCGAAGCAGCCCAATAACTAAAATTGGATTGTTTATCGACAAAAACCTGCGGCTTTAGCCGCAGGTTTTTTATTAAGCTATCCGAAAGTATAAACTTTGAATTTATGGAACAGGGTTACGCTTTCCACAGAGGACACGGAGGAACTGTAATTTATTTTTCCAGCTGTGCTGGCCCCAAACTTTAGTCCTCTGTGTCCTCTTTACCACTCTGTGCCCTCTGTGGTATGGTACCCCGTACTTTCCCCAAAGACCGTTTCAACGGTTTTTCTTAATTATGTCGCAGGATTTTTGCGGTTTTTCGCAGAAAGAAACAGTATTCGGATGAGAGGGGAAATCGTCATGGCCGAACAAGCTATACGCGAGGAAATCCTGCGTTTGCTGCGGCTGCAGCGGCACGATTTTATCAATCATATCCAGGTTATTCAAGCATTTATTCAGCTAGGCAAACTAGATAAGGCCCTGCGATATATAGATGATATGGTAAAAAGCCCGGAAATGACAGGTGATCTGCTGGCGTTATATCAGCCGCGAATTGAGGATAAGTTGGCAGAGTAGTACGCTGCTTTGCTGTGCATACTACTGGAAAAGTACATAGCCCTCCTGAGGGCGCAAGGGGTAGCATATGTTTATTGACAGAGTAAAGATTCAAGTGAAAGCTGGTGACGGCGGCAATGGTATGTCCAGTTTCCGCCGGGAAAAGTATGTGCCAAAAGGCGGACCCAGCGGCGGCGATGGCGGTAAAGGCGGCAGCGTCGTTCTCACGGTTGATGACAACCTTAACACGTTAATTGATTTCCGCTATAAGCGAAAGTTTAAAGCAGATCCTGGCGATCCCGGCCAAACCAGTAATATGCACGGCCGCGGCTCCGAGGATCTAGTGGTAAAAGTCCCGCCCGGTACGTTAGTACGCGATGAAGCAACCGGCGAACTGCTGGCAGACTTAGTCAACCCCGGTGAACAAGCGGTAATCGCCAGAGGCGGCCGCGGTGGACGTGGCAATGCCCGCTTTGTGAATAGTGTTAACAGGGCTCCTACGTTCGCAGAAAAAGGCGAGCCAGGAGAAGAAAAATCGCTGCTATTGGAACTGAAGCTGTTAGCTGATGTTGGCTTGGTTGGCTATCCGAGTGTAGGCAAGTCCAGTTTGCTAGCCAGTGTCTCGGCAGCCCGACCAGATATCGCAGCCTATCATTTTACCACTCTGACGCCAGTCTTGGGAGTAGTCAGCCTTGATGAAGGTAGAAGCTTTGTGCTTGCTGATATTCCCGGCCTAATCGAGGGAGCCCATGAAGGCAAAGGTCTCGGTCACGATTTCCTGCGGCATATTGAGCGGACCCGGATCATTATCCATGTACTGGATGCGTCTGGCATGGAGGGGCGCGACCCAATCGAGGATTATCACAAGATCAATGACGAGCTCCGTTTATATAATGAAAAATTAGCAGGAAGACCGCAGATCATTGCTGCCAATAAGATGGATCTGCCGGAGGCGCAAGCAAATTTTCCACGTATTCGTGAATATATGGAAAAGCAGGGACACGAGACTGTCCCCATTTCGGCAGCTACGGGCGAGGGTGTGCGTGACTTGATGTGGAGGGCTTTCAATGCCCTGGCAACAGCCCCTGCGGCACTAGATACCATTGAGGAACTTCGTACTTATAAAGAAGTGGTCAAAGAAGAAGCGGCTGTTATTCGCCGTGATGATGACGGTGCGTATGTGGTCGAAAGTAAACAGCTAGAGCGGTTGGTGGCAATGACCAACTTTGATGATGACGAAGGAGTGCGTCGCTTCCAGCGTATCTGGCGCAACCAGAATATTGACGAAGCGCTTCGCGCAAGAGGAATTAAGGAAGGGGACACTGTGCGCATCCGTGGCATGGAGTTCACATTCCGACCATAAGTGAGGGTATTATGCTAACATCAAAACAAAAAAGCTATTTAAAATCGTTGGGCAGCACCATGGACTCTATTGTCCAAATTGGCAAAGGCGGCATTTCACCAACTGTAGTTGACAGTGTGCGGGATGCGTTGACAAAACGCGAATTAATTAAAGTCCGGGTACTGCAGAATAGCCTGACCGAACCAGAGGACGCAATCCGCGAACTTGCTGATCAAACCAGGGCCGACTTGGTTCAAGTCATCGGCAGAAACGGGCTGCTTTATAAACGTAATCCAGAAAAACCGCGGATCGAACTGCCGTAATGAAGTTGGAGAATGAGAGGTTACGTTTTTACCACAGAGTAAACAGAGGGTACGTCGAGTACACAGAGGGTGCAGAGTAATATTGATAAATAGAGACCTCTGCGGGTTTCCTCCGCGTGCTCTGCGTACTCTGCGGTTAACGTTCCCGGCCTCGTTCTCCCCAATATACCACGGTTTTTTTTACCGCCACAGAGGAGGGGAGCAGCATGCTGACTAGAGAAAGTCTAGGGAAAGCGCGCCGCATTGTTGTTAAAGTAGGCACTAGCACGCTAACCCATGATACTGGCAAATTGAATTTTTTTCGTATTGAGAAACTGGTTCGCGAATTGGCTGATTTGGCGAATCAAGGCAAAGAGATCATTCTCGTGACTTCAGGTGCGGTAGGTGCCGGCGTAGACAGGCTGGGTTTGCCGGAAAAGCCAAAAACGATTCCCGGCAAGCAGGCAGCAGCCGCCGTTGGGCAGGGAATTTTGATGCATACGTACGAGAAAATTTTTGGCGAATACGGACAAATTGTAGCCCAGGTGCTGCTAACCCGAGAAGATTCGGTCAATCGCAAACGATACGCAAA
This sequence comes from Anaerosporomusa subterranea, assembly GCF_001611555.1. NCBI lineage: Bacteria > Bacillati > Bacillota > Negativicutes > Acetonemataceae > Anaerosporomusa > Anaerosporomusa subterranea. Next base: position 364,354 of record NZ_LSGP01000025.1, on the reverse strand, counting down.
TTCGCGCAATACTCTGCTCACGTTGCTGTCAATGAAGGTTATTCCTATCATCAACGAGAATGACGCCGTAGCAGTAGATGAACTGAAAATCGGCGATAATGACACCCTTTCCGCCATGGTTGCCAGTATCGTCGAAGCTGATCTGTTAGTCATACTTTCTGATGTCGAAGGGGTATACACTGATAATCCGCAGACGAATCCGGACGCGAAGCTGATTCCGGAAATAAACGATATAACTGCCGAAGTAGAGGCTCTTGCTGGCGGCGCGGGCACAGCTCGCGGTACAGGCGGTATGTATACGAAGGTACAGGCCGCAAAAATCGCCGTCAGCTCCGGCGTAGTCATGGTGATCGCCTCAGGTAGTCGTGATGGAGTTGTCCGTGAGGTAGTTGACGGCCAAAGTGTAGGCACGATTTTTTGGCCTAAGGAAAATCGACTGCATATTCGCAAACGTTGGTTAGCCTTTGGTGCACGCATTTGTGGTTCGGTCACAGTTGACAAAGGCTGTGAACAGGCAATTTTGACAGGAGGCTCCAGTTTGCTATCAACAGGGGTGACTGCTGTCGATGGTGAATTTGAGTCTGGTAGCACAATTCGCGTTCTGACCGTAGAGGGCAGAGAAATCGCCCGCGGGTTGACGAATTATTGTTCACGGGACGCGCAAAAGATTATGGGAGCTCATACCCAAGAGATTGCTGGCTTACTTGGCTCCAAACCGTATGATGAACTCATTCACCGTGATAATCTCGTTTTAATGGTGAGAGGAGGATAACGATGGACTATCTTGTAGAACTGCGGGAAAAAGGCGCAAAAGCTAAACAGGCGGCTCGCCAACTTGCCGTGTTATCGACAACAGTAAAAAATCGGGCGCTTTTGCAAATGGCTGACGCGCTTGAAAAGCGCCGGGATGATATCCTGGAGGCAAACGCGGTCGATATTGAACGAGGCAGGCAAAAGAAACTTTCAGGTGCGCTGATTGACCGCCTGATGTTGACCGAGGTTCGGATTAGGGCGATGGCGGAAGGCCTACGCCAGTTAGCCGACCTGGCCGACCCGATTGGGCAAACCCTTGGTGGTGCTTTGCGGCCCAATGGTTTAGATATTCGGCAAATTCGGGTTCCGCTTGGCGTTGTTGGCATGATTTATGAAGCTCGTCCCAACGTCACCGTCGATGCTGCCGGACTGTGTCTAAAATCTGGCAACGCGGTTATTTTACGCGGCGGCTCTGAAGCTATTACTTCAAATACAATCATTGCGCGCATTATCGCCTATGCAGCTGAGCAGGCTGGTGCGCCGGAAAACTCTATCCAACTGATCGAAACCACAGACCGTCAGGCCGTCAATGAGATGCTGCGACTCAATGAATACCTTGATGTTATTATACCGCGCGGCGGCGCCGGCCTAATCCGCACGGTTGTTGAAAACGCCACCGTACCGGTGATTGAAACAGGCAATGGCGTATGTCACACATTTGTCGATGCGACTGCAGACTTAGCCATGGCGAGCGACATCGCGTTTAATGCTAAGGTGTCTCGTCCCGGTGTCTGCAACTCGATGGAAACCCTACTGGTGCACGAGGCAGTAGCGTCAGACTTTCTGCCAGGTATGCTGGAACGATACGCCGTAGCCGGAGTTGAACTGCGCGGCTGTCCAGAAACAATGAAATACTATTCTGCCGTCAAACCTGCGACCGAGGAAGACTGGGCTACCGAATACCATGACTTGATTCTGTCGGTCAGAGTAGTAGCGAATCTCGATGCGGCGCTTGAGCATATTTTCCGTTATGGAACCAGACATTCGGAAGCAATAGTAACCTCTGACCTAGCAAACGCCAATCGCTTTCAACGCGAAGTTGATGCGGCTTGCGTCTATGTTAATGCTTCGACTCGTTTTAGCGATGGCTTTGAATTTGGCTTTGGTGCCGAAATCGGCATCAGCACTCAGAAACTGCATGCCCGCGGTCCGATGGGACTTAATGAGATGACGAGTACGAAATACCTCATCAACGGCGCCGGCCAAACCCGGTGAGAAGGCGCTGATATACCCCATCTGCGTTGTTAGCCCCGAAAATTCATTGCTTGCGTACCTGCGAACGTACGCGGCGCTGCTGAATTTTCGGGGCTGCCTAGCATCTGGGGCATCTGAGCGCCTTCTCACCGAAAGAGAGACTGGATTAAAAGGATGGAGATTGCTTTGCTGCGCTCGCAATGACAGACCCGAATGTTACTGCAAGGAACGGAGCAGTCTTCTTTTGTGCCTTTCATTGGCGACTGATATGAAATAAAAGGCATATCCTTTGAGTTGTCATCGCGAGGAATGGAGTGGCGTGGCGATCTTCCCTGCTTTGCAACCGCAATTTACCACGCATTTCACCACTTCCATAATTGACTAATTAGTCAAAACCATCGTAGAATGAGAGTGTGAACATAGGCTAGGAGGTTCTTTCTATGCTGCAGAAAATATTGAGATATAAGATGTGGCTGATTGTGCTGGTCATTGTATTGGTGTCCGGTAAGTTTGGCATGGATTTTTACCAGACGCAGAATAAGCCAGCAACCGCGATACGGCTTGCCACTGTTGAAAAGGGCGATATTTTCGCTATTGTTTCTGCGACCGGAACGATTGAACCGGTGAACAGTGTAGATGTTAGCTCTAAGGTCACTGGTTTGATTAAAGAAGTTCGTGTTAATGAAAATGACCTCGTCATAGCCGGGCAGGTGTTGGTTATCCTCGACGCTACCCGTCTCAGCGCCCAAGTCGCGCAAGCGGAGGCGAAGCTGGCTAATGCAACGGCAAATTTTGAGCGAATGAAACAGTTGAATACTATTGGCGCCATTGCCAAACAACAGTTGGATGCCGCCCGCATGGAGTACAATGTTGCTCAGGCTTCGCATACTGAAGCGGCTAGTCAACTGGCTGACACAACGATCCTAGCTCCTATTACTGGAACTGTCATCGGCAAGCCGATCCCGGCAGGGCAAACGGTTTCCCCGGGTATCTCAACGCCGATGGTGCTCTTGACGATTGCAGATATGTCTAAGATGCAGATCGAAGCCCAAATTGATGAGTCAGATATTGGTAAAATTTTAGTCGGCCAAAAGGTTAGCTTTACTGTCGACACTTATCCGGACAAATCCTTTAGCGGCGAGGTCGCCAGCGTTTCCCACAAAGCAAAAATTCAGCAGAATGTAGTTTATTATCCTGTGATCATTGATGTTGATTCGGCGCAAGGCTTGTTAAAACCAACCATGACAGCCAGGGTATCGGTGAACGCCGGTGAGAGCAAGAATGCCTTGATTGTGCCACTTCAGGCAGTAAAAGAAGCTAAAGGTCAGCGTTATGTGCAAGTGTTGAAAAACGGCCAACCGCAAAATGTGACCGTAACTACCGGTTTGGCTAGTGATGATAAAATTGAGATCGTAAAAGGGATTAAAGAAGGGGACCAAATCATTTTACCGCAGTCTAAACAACAGGGGCAGCAACAGGGAGGACCAAACCCGATGCGGATGATGAGCCGGTAGAAAGGGGAGCTTCTTATGAGCTTGCACTTGACCGACGTAACGAAAGTCTACCAGATGGGAGATACAGTCGTTAACGCTTTGGCAGGCGTATCACTGTCTGTGAAGGCGGGCGAGTTCACTGCGATTATGGGACCATCAGGCTCAGGGAAGTCAACGTTGATGAATATCCTCGGCTGCCTAGACCGACCAACCGCCGGATCATACCAGTTAGATGGTCAGGAAGTCGCTGCCTTAAGTGATGATCAATTGGCGGTTACCCGCAATAAGAAAATCGGCTTCGTCTTTCAAAATTTTAACCTGCTGCCGCGGATGTCAGCTCATCAAAATGTCGCCTTGCCTCTCATATACGCCGGAGTGGAAAAAGCTGCGCGCCAAGACCTAGCAACAGAGGCGCTACAGCTTGTCGGACTTGGCGACCGTATGCATCACAAACCGAGTGAGTTGTCTGGTGGTCAACGGCAACGGGTGGCTATCGCCCGCGCGCTTGTGAACTCACCAACTATCATCATGGCTGATGAGCCGACAGGTAATCTTGACACCAAATCAGGTGATGAGATTATGGCTACATTTATTGAACTTAATCGACAAGGCAGGACGATTATCCTGGTCACGCATGAGCCGGATATTGCCGCCTATGCCAGACGGGTCATTCATGTACGGGATGGCCTAATTGTGCGTGATGAATGGAAGGAGGCGCTCTGATGTTCTGGGAAAGCGTTGTGATCGCGCTGGAAGGTCTGCGCGCTAATAAACTGCGTTCTGTGCTCACCATGCTCGGCATTATTATCGGCGTGGGCGCTGTCATTGCCATGGTGTCACTAGGCATGGGTGTGCGGCAAAAAGTGCAAAATTCTATTGCTAGCCTTGGCAGTAATTTGTTGATCGTTATGCCAGGCGCAACCTCCCCCTCTGGCGTGAGAATGGCTGCTGGCTCAAGTACTACGCTGACGCCTAAAGACGCCCAGGCGATTGCCAAAGAAGTGCCAGGCATCAGTCTGGTGGCGCCTAGTGTTAGCCGTCAATATCAGTTGGTTTTCAATAACAAGAACTGGTACACTAACATTCAGGGGACTACACCAGAGTTTCTAGAGATTCGCAACTTCAATGTGGGAAGCGGAGTTTCCTTTTCCACGCAAGATCTGAATACGCGAGCGAGAGTCGCTGTATTGGGCAAAACGACGGCAGATAATCTATTTAACGATGTTGACCCGATCGGCCAGACTATCCGGATTAATAAAGCGCCGTTTCGCGTGATCGGCGTATTAGAATCCAAAGGTCAGTCCGCGGGCGGTCAGGACCAGGATGATTTGGCAATCATACCGATTACTACTGCGCAAGAACGCATGATGGGCATTACACATCTACATAATATCAGCGTCCAGGCGGCAAGTGCAGATGTGATCGACCAGGTGCAAGAGGATATTAGCGCTTTGCTGCGGGCTCGTCATCGGATTTCGTTAGGCGCAGCCGATAACTTCACGGTCAGAAATCTGGCTGCGGTCATGGCAACAGCGGAAGAAACGACAAAAACGATCACCCTGCTGCTTGGTAATATTGCAGCCATTTCTTTATTAGTCGGCGGGATTGGAATTATGAATATCATGCTGGTTTCTGTAACCGAGCGGACCCGTGAAATCGGTATACGCAAGGCTATTGGAGCAACCTATGCCAACATTCTACTGCAATTTCTCATCGAAGCGGTCGTCATTGGCGTGACCGGGGGGCTTATCGGCATAGCACTGGGAATTGGCGCTTCATACGTTATTTCCGCTGTGGCGAATTGGAATACAGTAATATCACTTTGGTCAATAGTCGCCGCCTTTGGGTTTTCAGTGCTTATCGGCTTGTTCTTCGGTCTTTATCCGGCACGCAAAGCCGCCCTACTTGATCCGATTGAGGCGTTACGCTATGAGTAAATACAGCTTTTGGCAAAATCTCAGAGCTTGGCTGAACGAAGAAAAAACGCGTTTTGATATTGTTGACCGACTGCGGGCGCTGTTGTTTCTCATCGCGGTAATGTGGGTAATTAAGTTATTACTTGATTTGGTCTACAAGTAAAAGAATACGATCTGGAGACGATAAAGATGGATATGCAAAAACAACGGCTAGGCATTATGGGTGGAACGTTTGACCCCATCCACATCGGCCATTTAATCACAGCCGAAATTGTGCGGACTGATTTTCACTTGGATAAAGTGCTGTTCATACCAGCCGGTTCGCCGCCGCATAAGCAAGGCCAGATTATCACTCCAGCCGTACACCGCTATTTAATGACCGTGATGGCTACAGCGTCAAATCCACATTTTGCGGTTTTACCAATGGAAATTGAACGGTCTGGCCCATCGTATACGATTGATACTGTACGTAGGCTCTTAAACGAGTATGGGCCTAACACAGAACTGTTCTGTATTACCGGCGCGGATGCTATCAGAGATTTACTAACCTGGAAAGACCTAGATACGCTTCTAGACTTATGCTGGTTTGCCGCCGCCAGTCGACCAGGAGCACTTGAAGCGATTGACCCGATTATTGCCCGCCTTGGCGAAAAAGGACGCAACCGAGTTCTTCGTGTTAATACCCCGCAACTAGATATTTCTGCCACCCAGATTCGTGAGCGATTACGGCAGGGTCTGTCCATCCGCTATTTAGTCCCGGAAAGCGTGGCAGAATATATCAAAAAGGAACAATTGTACACAGAGCAATGAACCTGCTTCCAGGTGTTGGGCAGAATAAATAATCAGGTTTCGCAAATAATGTGAATGTAGTCCTGACTCAAAAAGAAGAGGTGAATTACTGAATGGCGGCAACCTTATATGTCGGCAATCTGCCATGGTCAACAACCGATACTTCACTCGCAGACGCTTTTCGCGAATTTGGTACGGTTCACTCCAGCCGGATTATCACCGACAAAGAAACCGGTCGATCTCGAGGCTTTGGTTTTGTCGAAGTTGATGACCCTGATGTCGAAAAGATGATCTCCGGCATGAACGGCAAAGACTTTGGTGGACGTCAACTCGTAGTCAACGAGGCAAAACCTCGGCAAAGCTAAAGGCCTCAGCCTCTTCCAAATGGAAGAGGCTTTAAAATTTTAAATCCTCTTCCGACGGCGTCCAGAAAGACCAGAGGTTGTTGCCTATGAGACTAGCGACTATCTGATGCAGGAAAACAAAATACATCACTAGGCAGCACCGCAGGCTCAGCAGTGACGCGTATGATACGGTATGCTAGCAATGAGTTTATGGTCCTAACAACGCAGATAGGTCTTTATCAATGCCCGCAAATATGGTACAATTTTGTCCAATAGTAAGAGCAGGGCAGGTGAAAGCCATGACCTTTCAACAAATCAAACAAACTCTCAAACATCGGCTTTCTGCTCGCCGCTTCGAGCATTCTGTCGGTGTTAGTGAAACGGCTGTTCAGTTGGCAGAACGTCACAGTGGTGATGTGGAAAAGGCGAGACTTGCAGGCCTTTTGCATGACTGCGCCCGCGAGATGCCCAGGAATACCCTATTGCATACAGCTCAGTCCTTTGGTATAGTGATGGGTAGCATCGAACGCAGGGAATTGGCATTGTTGCATGCACCAATTGGCGCGCGTTTAGCGCAAACCATTTATGGCATAACTGATCCGGAAATTATTGCTGCGATCGCCGCCCATACAGTAGGCGGACCGAATTTGGGTCAGCTTTCTGTGATCGTTTATTTGGCTGATTATATTGAACCCACTCGGAGTTTCCCCGGCGTGGACAAGCTGCGTTCACTGGCGCAGACCAATTTAGCCGCTGCCATGATTGAGTCATATGACCATAGTATCCAATATATTATCAGCCGTGGCGGACTGATTCATCCGGCTACTGTGGAAGGGAGAAATGAGCTGCTACTTCAGCGCGACAATTGAGCACGATCCCGTGCTCCCTGCAAAGTTAGAGGAGAGGGGGACGTTTTTATGAAGAAAAAGGAACCGCGCGCCCATTACCGTATTCGTTGGCAGCGAGTTTTTTTACTGGTCATGCTATTCTTCGTTACCGTCACCGCTTTCACCGGGGCCATGGTTTATCTGTATTCTGATTACTTCAACACTGCTAAAAATGGCGGTTCCGCTACATCTAACGCAGTGCTTAAAACAGATGATACACTGAAAAATCGTGTGAATATCTTATTATTGGGAGTAGATGAACCAGACAATGAGAATCCCGGATCATCAGCGAGGCGGTCTGACACGATGATCGTCGCCAGCATTAATCCGAAAGATGGCACAGCTAACTTGCTGTCCATTCCGCGGGATACTCGCGTCGCTATTCCCGGCCATCAAGGGCTGGATAAGATCACTCATGCCTACGCCTATGGCGGAGCCGACTTGGCAACGCAAACTGTGGAGAATCTGCTAGGTATCCCTATCAGCTACTATACCGCTGTAGATTGGCAGGGTTTTATCAAAGTCGTCGACATTCTTGGCGGAGTAGACTTGTATGTTGAGGATAACATGAAATATCAAGATCCCTATGCCAATTTGACGATAGAGTTAACCAAAGGCTATCAGCATCTTGACGGGGAAAAAGCCGGACAATATGTACGGTTTCGCCATGATGAGCTCGGCGACATTGGGCGGGTGCAACGTCAGCAGCGATTTTTAAAAGCTCTGTCTGAGGAAGTACTGCAGGTAGGAACAATTCTGAAAGTGCCGTCTCTTGTTGGCACCATTAATCAATATGTCACTACCGATATGTCCCTGTTCACCATGCTCAAGTTGGTGAATACGATGAAAGGCATGCAAACCGACGGTTTTAAGACCGAAATGTTGCCAGGAAACTTTGCCGATATCGATGGACTGAGCTACTGGGTGCCAGACCAAAAAGAGACCCGGCGTCTGGTCCAGCGACTGTTTACAGACAAAGCATCGGCAACCGTCGGCAATTCCTCATCTGACTCTCGAGTTCCATTCCTTAACTAAATGAATTTTTTTCAAGCCCCGGCGCTTGCTGGGGCGCTTACATATTTGTTTTAGCGCATAACACGGCGTATCCGTGTAAAAATAATAGTGCAGACCAAAACTACTTGGCTGCGGGAGGTTACTATGACAGAAAACCTAGAAAAGATAGCTGAAATGATTGCCCAGGCTGCCGGAGATAAAAAAGCTCGCGATATCGCTATTTTAGACATGGCTAATTTATCGCCTGTCACCGATTATTTTGTTGTCGCAAGCGCGGGATCAGTTATCCAAGCGCAAGCAATTGCCGATAATATCGAAGACAAGCTTGCCGAGGCTGGCGTGGAATTGCTGCGCAAAGAAGGTTTCCGCGACTCACGCTGGATACTGCTTGATTACGGTGTCGCGGTAGCTCATATTTTCGTTGAGGAAGACCGTGAGTTCTACAATTTGGAACGCTTATGGGGCGACGCAAAAGTCCGCCATTTTGAGGTCTGATGATGGACCCCGAAAAGAAACTGCAGGCCGGCAATGTAGTGACTTTGCGCGCTGTGCGCTCTTCTGAACTTGGCGTTTTCCTTGACGCAGGCACAGGCAAAACCAGCGAGGATATCCTGTTGCATAAAGCGCAGCAGACGCGGGAAATTGCGATTGGCGACGAAGTAGCCGTGTATTTGTATTTAGATCCGAAAGACCGCTTAACCGCCAGTATGAATTTACCTAAAATGCAAGAAGGCCAGATTGCCCGGGTTAAGGTAATCAATACGACCCGTGATGGCGCCTTTGTCGATATTGGCGCTGAACGCGGTGTGTTTTTGCCGTTTGCTGAAATGCGTGGCAGTGTGAAAACCGGTGAGACAATCTGGGCAAAACTGTATCGCGATAAGTCAGGTAGAATGGCTGTTAGTATGGATGTTGATGCAGAAATGCAGCGGGTAGCTAAGCCGGCTGAAGGTGTTAAGGTTGGCGATGAAGTGACTGCTTCTATCTACAATATGTCTGAGTTTGGGGCCTTTTTACTGACCAAGGAGCGCTGGCTGGCGTTTTTACATAATGACGAAATGACGAGCCGGCCAAAAGTCGGCGAAGAGCTAACCGTGCGTGTGACCTTTGTTCGTGAAGATGGACGAATCAATGTTTCCATGCGCCCGGTAAAAGAAAATGCGATGGACCTGGACTCAGCCAAACTCTTGGACGCTATGGCTGCCAGAGGAAGAATGCCCTATACGGATGAGACTTCGCCGGAAATCATTAAAGCAAAATTTGGTATTAGCAAAGCTGCATTCAAGCGGGCGTTAGGTCGATTGATGAAAGAGGGAAAAGTAGAGCAGAAAGACGGCTGGACGCAACTGTGCAATCAGGAAAGTCAACAATAGCAAAAGGGCGAATAGTGCGTCATCGTAATCGATGATTAGCGCCATTCGCCCTTTGCATTACTGTTCTGCTTTGCCTTCAATGTATTCCTCCGCTGCCTGCAACGCGCTGAGGTCATCGCGAGAGCTTTTTGATGAATCCTTAAATTGCTGAGGTTCTGGATTGCCTGGCCCGTATTCTGCTAGGAACGAAGTCAAATCTTGTTTCTTTTCCAACACTATCACCTCCTGGTGATAGTGTTGCCGAATCAAGTCCGATTAATTTGAAAACATGTTGGCTGCAGATAGCAACTCGTCTGCTAACATGGCTTAGTCTTGAAGCGGATTTCACTCAATTTTTGGTACAACCATCACGTGGGTTTTCCTTCATCAGGGGGGATAACATCAGAAACAGTTTCCGCTGCCGGATACGCGAGCGGAATATCTTGCTGCATTGAAGCAGTTTCAGCCGGATGGGGTTTGCGAGGCTTATTTTTCACGGTCTCGGATGCGAATAGATCTGCTAATGACTGTGACAAGTAAATCACTCCTTTTCGGCTTAGCCTTTATCCTAGTATATGTTGATAAGCGATACTGTTATGTTTGCATAAAAAAGTTGGCATTGAGAGGATCAAGGTAGTTGACATTCTATGCCCTCTTATATATAATAATGATTGTCCGGTTTTCGCCGGTACCTATGGGGGTATAGCTCAGCTGGGAGAGCGCTTGAATGGCATTCAAGAGGTCAGCGGTTCGATCCCGCTTATCTCCACCAGGAAGCATAAGGTTTGCGAGGTTTTTACCTTGCAAGCCTTTTGGTTTTGATGCCCAAAATGATGCCCAAAACGTATGGAGACAAGATGGAAAGCATTGCAATGAGTGCGTTAGTTCGAATCTCGCCGCTCCGACCAGCAAATGAAAGGACTTTTTGGTCCTTTTTTTGTTTCCAAAATGGCGTTTGACGACAATTATACGACAATTGAGGATATGCCATGCTGTGCGGTAGATTTAGCGACTACCAGTTACATCGAATTTTTGATGTAGGTTTTTTATTTATTGTTACTGATTAATGTCGGTCATTCTGGTCTTCGGAACGCGAGACTGGTAAGGCCAAAGAAAATGAAAATGGGAAGATTGCCTCGGCCAACGGGCTCGTAATGACACGGAACGGCGCACCAGGTCTATGTCACTGCGAGCGCAGCGCGGCAGTCTTCTCCGCTTCTCCAGCTTCACTCAAAGCAGTGACAATCCGGGACTGTCCACTTTGTCCCGAAAAGTGAGTGAATGACCCTTCGGTATCATAGGGACGACGCTGGAAAAAAGAGAAGGGGAATTAGCAGTTTATGACGCTGATTCCCCTTCTTGGGCGAGATGATATTTTACTATGGTGAGGTGAGATGGTATGAGGAATTTTCTTGCTGCCTTAGTGCTAAGGAAACACTAATTTAATCGCTGGGATAGCATGTAAAATATTCCTCATGTAAAAAACGTATTCGTTAATTCTTACCAGCACCCGCCTTGGCGCTTGACGTCACCGGGGCCTCACCCACCCTGACACGCAGCGTCTCCGGAATATAGAAATAGGTCAAGCCCGCTCCAACCATTAGAATTCCCGCGATGATATACAACGCCGCGGAGGGGTCGGAAGAAACAAGTTTTGCCCATACCGGGATATTGGGCCCGAAATAGCCTCCTAAATTGCCTACCGAGTTCACAATGCCAATACCGGCTGCTGCTGCCGTTCCAGCCAGGAATGCGGACGGTAACGGCCAAAACAGCGGCATGGACCCAATAACCCCAAGTGTGCTGATCGACAAAAATATTATGGCCAGAACAGGATTCGAAGCGAACACCCCGCTCAGAACCAAACCGGCAGCTCCTGCAGTAACATTGTAAACATAATGTAGTCGACGCTCTCCCGTTTTATCTGAATGACGACTTAAAAGAATCATTCCGATAACGGCTACGCCATAAGGTATTGCCGTAATCACGCCAACCCCAAAATAGCCTTGTATGCCAAAGGCCTTAACAATCGTGGGTAACCAGAAAGCAATTCCGTACAGGCCGATCATCAGCGTGAAATAAATGGCGCATAGCACCCAAACTTTCCCGCTTTTGAAGGCATCCATCAGCTTATGTTCAGTTTTATGCTTGTCTTCCGCTACAATATTCTTGGCAAGCATGGCTTTCTCTTCGGCAGTAAGCCATTTTGATTCTTCAATGCTGCTGTCTAGATAATATATAACCCAAAATCCAACGATAATGGAAGGAATGCCTTCAACAATAAATAACCATTGCCATCCCGCCAGCCCCATTGCGCCTGAAAACAAATCCATGATCCAGCCGGATATGGGGTTGCCAATGACCCCGGAAACGGCGATAGCCGATACAAACCATGCGGTTCGAGTGGCTCGGAGCCTGGAAGGATACCACAGTGTAAGATAAAAAATGACTCCCGGAAAGAATCCGGCTTCTGCGATGCCCAGGATAAACCGCATGACGTAGAAAGACCATTCGTCATACACAAACACCATGCAGGCAGAAACAATGCCCCATGTGACCATGATTCTCGCAATCCACATGCGTGCCCCGAATTTCTTCAATAGAATGTTGCTGGGAACTTCAAAGAAGAAATACCCAATGAAGAAAATGCCGGCACCCGCTGCAAAAGCCGCGTCGCTCAGCGATAGATCCTTAAGCATCTGTAGTTTTGCGAAACCCACGTTTACCCGGTCAAGATACGCAAGGATATAACATAGAAAGAGAAACGGAATTAGCCGCAGATCAACCTTGTGATAAGTCTTTGTTTCAAAACTTTCATCAGTTTTCATACCACTTATCCCTCCCTATACTGTAAAGTCAAATCTCTGGTGTCTCTGGATTTCACGCGAAAGGCAACTGGACATTACGGGTTTGTTTTACGACGTGTCTGGATTTTCACAGCGACGTTTTGCCATTATGCCCACCTCGTTTCCAGCGAAATTTGTACGCTTGCGTCATGGTGGCTTCATATTTTACCCATTGCGGCGAATTGTAACAATCATTCTTATCCATCATAAAAAATGAATATTCAGACCATTACAATACTTTCTATATTATACAATTAATTCCTTTTAGTTTAAACATATTATTTGATCGTGGAGGAGTTAAGTCCGTATAATTGTGTACAATAGGGAACCATGATCCAAAACCCGGTAGAATGGAGTTGCTAGACGACATTCTGTACCGGAGGTGTTTGCAACATGGCTCAGTATCAGATTGCCTTAGGGAGAAGATTCCATGAAACTGTCCTATGCCAACCTGTATGTAACGGATGTCCAGCGCTCGGTTTCTTTTTATGAAAAGGCCTTCGGTCTTACTCTCCGGTTTATCCATGAAAGCGGGCACTACGCGGAGATGGAGACAGGAACGACGACACTGGTATTTTGCCAGCATGAGCTGGCCAAAAGCTTGCATCCGGCTCGGTATGAAAAGAGCTTGCCGGACAAGACGCCACTTCGCATTCAAGAGCTCAGCGGTTCGATCTCGCTTATCTCCACCAGGAAACATAAGGCCTGCGAGGTTTTTACCTCACAGGCTTTTTGCTTTTGTACAGTAAAAGTACAGTATTTAGGATTGGTACAGTGATTTTACATTTGCTTATATTCTCTTGACAAGTATACGTACTAATGAATGCTCCATAAAAGACGAAATGGCCTGTTTTTATCACAAGGCCAGTAAAATCAAAATTTGGAGCTGTTAAAATTTAAATAAAATTATTATTTGTAATGTCAACAATGCCTCGACGATTTTTAAGATCATACATCTTACTGTCTGCAATATTGATTAAGCCGTCTATTGTTTTTGCATCGCTAGGATAGATTGCATATCCACTTGAAACAGAAATGTCTATTTGCAATTTTTCAGATAAATCATGTAGTCTATTTTTAAATCGATTTACGATTAGTTTCATATCTTCTTCATCCGCATAAGGAGCAATAATCAAAAATTCATCACCACCCCATCTAGCAACTATATCACTTTTTCTTGTACTAGTTAAAAGTAAAGCTGAAAATTCTTGTAACACCAAATCCCCTTTTTTATGACCATATCTGTCATTTATAGCCTTGAAATTATCACAATCCCAAATAGATATACTTAATTTTTCATTTCTTCTATCCATTTGAGCCAAAAGAGGCGAAAAAAGATTATCAACAAATCTTCGGTTATAAAGACCTGTCAAACTATCTCTTTCTGAATAGAATTTTACTTTGTCATATTGTTTACCAATCCAAAAAGCAATGAATAAACCAATAACGCCAACAATAGGTGGATGGCTAAATGAATAGTTTAAATAAATATAAGCATATATCCTTATCGCTATAATAGCCATTATCGTAATTGTTAAGCCGGTTATTCTCCCTGTATATTTCATTTAATCATCCTTTTATTCTGATGTACAAGATTTTCTAGTAGACTTTTATTTATCTTCGTGAATTGATATTATTCTCCTGCAAATGCAAGCAATAAGGGCCTTTTAGTTCGAAAACCTATACAAAACGGATACTGCAGACCGATGCCACAAACCCAGTAAGTGAGTTCTGAAAATATCCCAAAATGCCAAAATACATGGTTGATATTTCGGCCACATATGCAGTATGCCTGAATGGCATGTCCTGTTGCCACTAAGGAAGAACGGAGTAAATGAGAATTGCATATGTAAGGGTATCATTTACTAGAATCGAGAAGGAAGCATCGAAAGAAATTAGGGTTGATTCCTTACCGAGAAATTAGATTCCTACACCTTCCATCGACTGAGGGGCTTATCTTTTATATAATATAAATAATAGCAAACTATCATTAGAAAGGATGACTATCGTGAAACCCGCATGTCATAAGTTAAGCATCTCAACATACATTCGCCAACGCCGGAAATCTGCCATGAACAGAAATAAGGAAATCGAAATTACCGGTTGCGAAGTGACTCAAATCCGAATCAATAGAAATGCTTGACTAGAAAAAAGAGTTATCTGGTTGACCGTATTTCGTGCCTGCCCAAACGGCCGGCTTTTCCCTTTATTAACTGAGGATGCAGTTCAATATAGTCCATATAGAAAAGATAGGCTTTGATGCCTGTCTTTTTGCTTTTTCGGGATTGGTTACTCTATGCGCCTTGGTCGTGCTGGACTGGATTACGAAATGGGCAGCTATATCACGTCGGTGCGGCGGATTATGGGAGGCCTGGACAGCCGACGCAATATCTAGCGGGGTATGCGCGAAGGCTTGCAAAAAATCATATGGTATATTGTAATGCTTATCGTTGCTAACCAGCGCGAACAGTTTTTCTTTTTCGGTTAAACAATTAGTAAATCGGCAATCGAGTTAGCACGCGCCTACGTACGCTCATCGAGGCGAGGTGCATCCTGGAGAACCTGCGAGATATGGGCTGGTAGAGATGGGGCCCTCATCGCGATGCTGAGCAAGAAGCAGGAGCGGCTGATCGATAGCCCGTCTGGCAGATAAAGGAGGGCTAACTCATGGGAAGAGTATCTGTAATAGAAACCGGCCTGGATTTTAACCAACTTACCCCCAGAGAGGAGACCAACGCCATCGTCATCCACCACACCGGGGCCGATCTGGATCCGGATGCGGCGACAATCCACGACTGGCATAAACAAAACGGTTGGAATGGCTGCGGCTATCACTATATTATTCGGAAAGACGGTACCGTCGAATGCGGCCGGCCGAAGTGGGCCGTCGGCAGCCATGCCTATGGAAGAAACACAGATACCGTTGGCGTCCATGTCGGTGGCGAGTTTACAAGCAGTGAACCAACATCAGCACAGATAGAATCATTGGTAGCGCTGTTGGCTGATCTATGCGATGAATACGACATCGACCCAACGACAGCTATCATCGGTCACCGTGATACGCCGACACCGACAGCCTGCCCAGGAGATGTTTTGTATGGGATGTTGCCACAGATAAGAGATACCGTGGCTGCGTTGGTAGCATAGACTAATTATGTAGAGGAGTGATTTGCATGAATAGGAAAGTAACTGATAAAATCGATAAAGCTGGTCATAAAGTAGATAATTGGGTTGAAGCCAAATCCGCGAAACACGGATTTACAAAGCCGCAGGTTTGGCTTGGTCTCGGCATTGCGGCGCTCGCCTTAGTAGGAGCTGCTAAGCTGCTGGGCTGGCTATGAGATGGCAGATTGTAGCTAGCCTCTGCGTCGCCTGCTTGGTGGTTGGCGTGGCGGCCGGGGTTTACTGGCTGGCCCCGGCGCTGACGCAGCACCACTATACGGAGCGTGTCATCGAGCGACCGGCGGAGATTAAAGAGGTCGTCAAAACGGTGACAGCGACCGAGGTTGTGTACGTGCCTAAAGAGGCCGACCCTGCAACCGGACAAATTGAGAAAACCGACGTCCAGGCCGAAATAAAACAGCCGACCGTCAACGTTAAGCTGAACGGTAAGCCGTATGAATTCGGGTTACTGCAGGGCGAGAAACAGAAGCTTGAGCAGGGGAAAGTCAGTCTATTGCAGTCGTCTGAGATCGGCATCAATCTGGAGGTTAAGCCACAGATTATTGACCGAACTAAGACAGGTGGTATTGATTTATTCGTCGGCAAGTATTCCGGTATCGGCTTGCAGTTCAACCGTATTGGTGTTGACATAGGCACGAATGGCCGCGAAATGGACTATCGGCTGCGCTGGCGCGCTGTTGCGTGGTAACTATATTTGATTTTCTCCTTGATTGCCGCTCCTTCGGGAGCGGCTTATTGGTTAGGGACAGTTTTTATCTGCCTATCATAAATTACATTAATCAGTTATTTACTTGGGAGGTATACCCATGCGCTTTGGCTGTGGATGTTTCGACTCAGAATGTGATTTAACCTGGCTCGTATTAGTCATCATCGTTCGTTTGTTCAGGATATTCTGCTGTTACGATTGCACTTCTAACTATTAATTGCCGCTGGCCGTATGGCTGCGGCTTTTTTATTTTAGTTAGCTCTAATAGATAAATGGTAAAATTATTCAGCATGTTTCTGACATAACGTCCGACATACATATGACAGGTAAGTTAAATTATTATTAAGTTAGTAGATATAGGCTATTTAAATCAGTTTTCAAATAGGGAACAAATAAGGAAGATTAAACTGGGCTACCGAAGGGGAGGCGAACGCTAGCTCACAATTAATCCAAGCGGGGGTGCCATTAATTGAATATCATTCAATAGGTCAGCAGTTCGATGGCGCTTTTCTCCACCAAGCTTTGCGGCACTTGACCGCGAGGTCATTTTTTGTTATATAATAACACCAGATGTATTTAGTTATGGTTGACTATCTCGCTTGGAGCAGCCAATGAAGAGGAGCGATTAAATGTGAGGCCAAGGATTATAACAGTCTGTCTACTGCTTTTTATACTTGTGATCACACTTATTGGTTGCGGAGGTAGCAAAGGTAGCTCTCCGAGCAAGCAGCAGCTGGTAGAGATACACATATCCGCTGCTGTCAGTTTGAAAGATGCGTTGACTGAAATCCAGAAAAATTATCAATCTAAGAATCCTCATGTAAAACTGCTATATAATTTTGGCGCCTCAGGCTCGTTGCAGAAGCAAATTGAGCAAGGCGCTCCTGCTGATATTTATATTTCCGCCGCTCCTAAGCAAATGGACGATTTGGAGAAGAGCAATCTTATCAACAAGGCTACACGAAAGAATCTTGTGGAGAACAAACTAGTGCTCATTGTTCCGTCGACATCTAAGCTAGAGAATGTTAACTTTGAGGGATTAACGCAAGCAGGGATACAAAAAATTGCTCTTGGTGAACCGAAGGTAGTGCCAGCAGGGCAGTATGCTCAACAGGTTTTGCTGAAACTGGACGTGTGGGATAAGTTAAAAGATAAAGTCGTATATGCAAAAGATGTTCGCACCGTACTGGCTTACACGGAGACGGGTAACGTAGAGGCAGGCATTGTTTATAAAACAGATGCGGCATCCAGCCAAAAAGTAAGAATTGCGGCGACTGCTCCTGAAGGAAGCCATCAACCTATCGTTTACCCTATCGCGGTGCTATCCGGTGCTAAACAATCAAAAGCTGCTAACGAGTTCGTCGCTTACCTGTTCGGCGCAGAGAGCAAGGCGATCTTTGAGAAGAATGGCTTTGTCATGAGCAAATAGGAAAGCAGGTGATTCGATGGTTGAATGGCAACCGGTGATTCTTTCAATTAAGGTAGCATTGTTTTCACTTGCTATCGTCTCTATTTTAGGCGTGTCAAGCGCGTATTTGATGCGACGATATGAATTCACAGGAAAGGCGGCTCTGGAAGCTCTGTTTACGTTGCCCTTGGTTCTGCCACCGGTCGTTACAGGATTCTTGCTGCTGCTGCTCATCGGTAAACAAGGGCCAATTGGTCGGTTGTTAACCGATTTATTTGCTGTTCAAATCATATTCACTCCTTTTGCTGCTGTCCTGGCAGGAACGGTTGTGGCTTTTCCACTGATGTACCAAAGCGCCAAAGCGGCCTTTCAAGCCGTGGATAACAAATTGGAAGATGCGGCCAGGACTTTAGGCGCCAGTGAATGGAGGGTTTTTTGGACGATAACCATTCCGCTTGCCTGGCCAGGCTTGATTGCCGGTTTGGTTCTCTCCTTTTCCCGGGCGTTAGGCGAATTCGGCGCGACCATCATGGTGGCTGGCAATATTCCAGGCAAAACACAGACCATCCCACTTGCCATCTACTTCGCGGCCGAATCGAATGATTTGACTACAGCCGGCATCTATGTTTTACTCATCAGTTTGTTGACGTTTTCGCTAATCCTATGGCTTAACATATGGTCTAAATCGCGTAACAAAGGCTTAGCCGCGAAGGGGTGCACTGATGCTTAACGTTGATATCAAGAAAAGATTAGTAGATTTTACGTTAGATGTGCGCTTTTCGGTTGAGAATAATATACTGGTGTTATTCGGTCCTTCAGGTGCGGGCAAGACGACTATTTTGCGCTCGATTGCCGGACTGATCAAGCCAGATCAAGGTACAATTAGTTATTGTGATCAACTTTTTTTCTGCTCTGTCACCAAAACATTTCTGGCACCGCAACACCGCCGTGTCGGCTATATGTTTCAGGAGTATGCGCTGTTTCCGCATATGAATGTAGAAAAAAACATTTGGTATGGTGTTAAGGGGAGCAACGAAAAGGCTGATGAATTATATGGAAAATTGATGGATCTGTTGAAAATAGAGACTCTTGCTTCACGGCTTATCGATAAGTTGTCAGGCGGCGAGAGACAGAGGGTTGCACTTGCCCGCGCTCTAATGGCACAGCCGAACATCCTATTGCTTGACGAACCATTATCAGCATTGGATAAAGATACACGGTGCGAGCTTCAGGCCGAACTGCGGACAATGCAGTCAATATGGAAGATCCCCTTCATTTTGGTCACTCATGATCCAGAAGAAGCCAAGGCACTAGGCGACCAATTCCTGTTTATTGAGAAGGGGCGTCAGGTAACTCAGCCTGTTGGCTGGGAGAACTAACTTCAAACGGATTCGGATTTTGTTCGTTACTTTTTATTTAGATCTCTTACAATATTGGTAATGTCAAGAATGAGAGTACTGTTGGTAGTCTGGCCGGTAAAAGCAGCATAGTGGCAGACAGTAAGAATGGAGTTATTGAGAGCGTCTCCGACTCCTCTGCTACGTCAAAGTCAGTACAAGCACGGGTAGTTTGGTCGGAAAAAAGCGACATCACCCGGCAGCAAGATGAGAATAATTAGATAGAAACATTTTCTGTGACCAGAGAACCCCGCTTACAGGTCGTTTGGCTTGAAAGCGGGGTTGTTTTTAGTTCAGACTACCGCGGCAGTTTTTTCTGCTTTGTGGGTATCTTACTAATAAAGAACGAAAACACACAGGAGGCGGCTGGATGCGAATACTGGTTGTAGAAGATGACTCCATGCTGCGAGAGGCTGTGGTCGCACTTTTGCAAGATGAAGCATTCCTTGTTGATGAAGCGTCGGCTGGGGATGACGGGTTATTCATGGCTGAGCAAGGAATCTATGACTTGCTGATATTGGACATCATGCTGCCCGGAATGAGTGGATTCGAAGTGGTCAAAGCTGTAAGGGAACAGGGAATTGCCACACCAATTTTAATTCTAACAGCCAGGGATAGTGTGCAAGACCGAGTGCGGGGGTTGAATATTGGCGCTGATGATTACCTAGTTAAACCCTTCGCATTGCCAGAGTTTTTGGCACGGGTTAAAGCGCTTCTGCGGCGCGGCAATAGCGGCGGCAAGGAGACAGGCTTGGCTTTTGCAGACATTGTTCTAGACTCGAAAGCCAAGGAAGGGTTTGTGAATGGTCAGCCGCTTCAGTTAACGGCAAAAGAATATGAACTTCTCGAGTTTTTGCTGCTTAACCATGATCAAATACTGACGCGCGAGCAAATTTACGACCGCATCTGGGGCTTTGCCTCAGAAACCACAATCGGCAATGTGGATTTATATGTTCATTATCTGCGGAAAAAATTGACGCCGCATTGCAAAGATGCGTTATTGCGAACCGTTCGCGGCGCAGGATTCATCCTAAGGGAGAAGTAAACATGTTTCGTAAGACGTTGATCCGATTGACAGCGACCAACTCCATGGTATTTGTTGCGCTATTCATTTTATTTGGCGCGAATATTTACGGGTATGTGTCTTATCGCTTGTTTGATCAGGTGGATGATGCGATGCGACTGAAAGCGGACGCCTTTCAGATACGCAATGGGCGTCCTTCATTAGCAATTAACAAAGCAGCTGTGTTTGAACCCCGAGTTTTCTTACTGCTAAGGGGCGTAGACGGGCGAATGATTAATTTTTATGCAAGCTTTATTGAAGATTCCGACAGGTTTAATGAACTAGCCCAATATGCTGAGTCCGGGAAAATCGTCGGCCGTCAACAAGGGCCGCATACGTATCGGCTATACGCTACTCCTTATCGGCACGAAGAGGTGATATACAGCCGGTCTGGGACAGATCCGGTGACCGTACAGGACGTGATCGCCATCAGTATCGTCGACTCTGAAGTCGCATTGCTAAAACGTCTGTTGCTCATTTTGCTGACCAGTTTGATCGGCGGGGCAATAGTCATCGTGCTCGCTGGCTATTATCTTGCCCGTCGCGCACTTTCGCCAGTCCGAATCGCTTGGGAAAAGCAGCAGCAATTTGTGGCTGATGCATCTCACGAATTGCGTACGCCGCTAGCTATCATTAAAAGTAATGCAGAGTTGACGCTGCGTCACCCCAACCATACGGTTGAAGAGGAAGGCATTCGGATCACTAATGTGATTCGTGAATCCATGAGGATGAACAAATTGGTTTCCTCACTGTTAACCTTGGCTAGAGCTGACGCCAATCAGGCAGGGCTGAGTCTGACAAATTTCACTCTGAGGGAGATACTCGAATTAGTCATCGAACAATTCCAGCCGATAGCGGAAATGAAAGCTATCTTGATCAAGTTAATGATGCCAAGTGACGTCTGTTTAACCGCCGACCGAGAGCGTATTCATCAGCTTTGCATCATCATCCTGGATAATGCGATTAAGTATACAACCTCCGGAACGGTTGAGATAAGTTGTTTCCAAAAATCCAATAATGTGATTCTAACCGTTTGCGATACTGGCTGTGGTATTCCAGAAGATGACTTACCGCATATCTTTGACCGTTTCTATCGGGGCGATAAAGCGCGTAATCGTGAATCCGGCGGTACGGGGCTTGGTCTGGCGATTGCTAAATGGATCGTCGAGGCCCACGACGGGAAGATCAGAGTGGACAGTGAGTTCGGAATTGGTACAAAAATTCAAGTGACTCTGCCGCAGTAGATCCCAAAATGGCCAGCCAAGGTTAAGCATCACGCTCCGATGCTACAGCTTAACCTCTGCGCAGGCGAATGCTTAGCACAGGTGTTCAGGCTACCGAAGACATCAGGGTGACTTTTTGTCTCATCAAAAGACATTGTAGCCCTCTGCGGGAACCATCTGCGTATCTGCGCTTAACGTGCCTCTCCTTCCCAAGACCGCCACAAGGCGGTTTTTAATTTTTTTTCAAAAGATAATCAAAAAATCTAACGCTACAATACAGTTGCAGTAGTCCCATATTCGTGTGAGGAGGATTTTGACATGATAACTAAGATATTGAAACGTAAAATTGCAGTTTTTGCCGCTGGGCTGATGTTGATAAATCAGGCGTCCTTGTTTGCAGCACCGCTTGAATTGACTCTAAGTGACAGCATCGCGATAGCGCTTAAGGAGAATGCCAGCATTACAATTGCGCAGGCAGATAAAGAACGATCAGAATGGGGAGTCAACGAAGCACAGACTGGTAAACTGCCAACACTTTCACTAGGCAGTAGTTACAACTGGGCTGAATCTCAGGCAGGCAGTGATGGCAGTCTGAATAATAGTCTACGGATGAACTGGCAATTGTATAATGGCGGTCGCACAGACCGGCAAGTTGAGCAAGCGAAGGAAGGCGTACTGGTCTCAGAATTAGGCATTCAAAAGGCCAAGCAGCAGCTTAAACTTGATGTGACCACCGCTTATTTTAATGTACTGCAAGCGCAAAACATGGTAAATGTGAATCAAGAAACTGTCAACAATTTTAAGCAGCATTTGCAAATTGTTGAGGAGAAGTTTAAGGTCGGTGTTGTCGCTAAGTCGGATGTATTGCGGTCTGAAGTCGAGCTAGCCAATGCTGAACAAAATCTAATTAAATCTGAGAACGGTTATGACGTGGCAGTGGCCACACTTCTAAACATCATGGATCGCACGTCAGAGACAGAGGTCGTGTTAAAAGATGACTTTGGTTATGAAAAATCGACTATCAGTTTAGATGAAAGTTTAGTTCTAGCCCGAAAAAACCGTCCTGATATTACACAGTCTGAAGCGAATGTTCGCATTGCTGAACAAGGAGTTGCCATTGCAGAGAGCGGCAATTCACCGACAGTATCGCTGTCAGCTTCTAAAGGCTGGAATGATGTCGTGCCTGATAATGGGAACTGGTCTGCTGGCGTGTCAGCCAACTGGAATATATTTGACGCTGGTTTGACCAAATCGAAAGTCCGTCAAGCGGATGCTTCGCTGGTCAAGGCGAAAGAACAGGCAAAGCAAGTCAGTGATAGCGTTGCGCTTGAAGTCCGTCAAGCTTATCTGAATATGCTGGAAGGAGAAAAGCGCATCCAAACAACTGACGTCGCCAGCCAAAAAGCGCAGGAAGACATGTTTATCGCTCAAGAAAAATACCGCGCTGGCGTAGGGACGAACCTGGATGTGATTGATGCGCAACTAGCGTTAACGCAAGCTCGCACTAATCGGATTCAAGCACTTTATGACTTTAATGTGAGCAAGGCAAAGCTCGATAAAGCTGTCGGAAATATGGTTCAGTAGGAGGGACAACTGTGAAAGCTCTATGGCAAAAACTTATGAGAAATAAGAAATGGTTAATCATCGGCATTGTTGCGATTGTGGTAGTAAAAGTAGGTATTGATATTCAGGCCAACCAGGCTAACGCCGCAGCTGTGACGCCGAAACTCACGAAAGTTGAACGCGGTGATATCATATCGATCGTGTCTGCTACCGGCACGATCCAGCCGGTTAACCAAGTCGATATTAGTTCTAAGATTACTGGGCAATTAAAGGAAGTCAGGATAAAAGAAAATGAACAGGTAAAAATTGGTCAAGTGCTAGTTGTCCTCGACGATACTAGACTCAAGGCCCAAGTGACGCAAGCCAGAGAAAAACTGAACAATACAGCAGTAAACTTTGAACGCAATAACCGCCTTCATTCGATCGGTGCTGTATCTGAGCAGCAGCTTGACAACTCCCGCATGGAGTATAATGTCGCTCAAGCTAATTATGATGAGGTGGTTTCCCAGTTGAATGAATCTGTCATCACCTCTCCGATTGACGGTGTTGTCATTGGTAAGCCACTGCCGGCAGGGCAGATGGTAGCGCAAGGCATATCTAACCCGATGGTTATTCTGACAATAGCTGATATGTCAAAGATGCAAATCGAGGCCCAGGTTGACGAATCCGATATCGGCAAAGTCGCTGTTGGCCAGACGGTGTCCTTTACGGTCGATACCTACCCGGGAAAGACCTTCAATGGTATTATTTCCAGGGTTTCTCAAAAAGCTAATACTACTCAAAATGTCGTGTACTATACTGTCACGGTCGACGTCAATGACGCCGGCAATCTGTTGAAGCCGTCGATGACAGCCCGTTTGTCCATTCATGCAGGGGAAAGTAAGAATACGCTGACAGTACCCTTGGCAGCCTTAAAGACCAACCAAAAGCAACAACAATATGTTAGCGCTTTTCGCAATGGCAAATCTGAGGATATGATAGTTACAACCGGTCTCGTCGGCGAAGACCGTGTAGAAATAACCAGCGGCGTCAGCGAAGGGGAACAAATTGTTTTAGCCCAAGCACAGTCCAAACAGAAGGCTGCTACTCAGTCGAGCGGATTCCCGCCCGTCATGGGCGGACGCCGCTAAGGAGGGCTACAAATGACAATCGCACTGTCTGATGTCACCAAAACATATCAAATGGGCGGAACCACGGTCAACGCGCTGGCAGGCGTTAATCTAAACATCTTTGATGGTGAGTTTACCGCCATCATGGGACCGTCCGGCTCAGGCAAGTCAACATTAATGAATATCTTGGGCTGCTTAGACCGGCCCACCACCGGATCCTATAAGCTTGATGACCAGGAAGTCGCCTCACTGGGTGACGATGATCTGGCGGTGACCCGAAACAAGAAAATTGGTTTTGTCTTTCAAAACTTCAATCTGCTGCCCCGTATTTCGGCGATGCAGAATGTGGCTCTACCGCTGGTTTATGCAGGCGTTGACGCGAAAGAACGGCAGCGCCGGGCAGAGGAATCTTTAGCTGCGGTGGGACTCGATCACCGGATGGACCATTTGCCGAACGAACTGTCAGGTGGTCAGCGGCAACGGGTAGCGATTGCCCGGGCCTTGGTCAATGACCCAACCATTATCATGGCTGACGAACCAACCGGTAACTTGGATTCTAAGTCAGGTACAGAGGTCATGGGGATATTTGAAAGACTCAATGCTATGGGGCGTACGATCATTCTGGTTACCCACGAGCCAGACATCGCTGAATATGCCAAGCGGGTGATCCACGTGCGCGACGGACTGGTGGTTCGCGACACGGGAGAGGAGTGAGATTATGTTTAAAGAAAGCGTCACGATCGCGGTAAACGCGTTGCTAGGTAATAAACTGCGGTCAGTGCTGACGATGTTAGGCATTATCATCGGTGTCGGCGCCGTTATCGCCATGATCTCCATCGGCATGGGCGTTCGCGATAAAGTGCAAAGCTCAATCGCCGGCTTGGGCAGCAATCTGATCATGGTGTCGCCGGGAGCGGTAAAGTCCGCAGGCGTGCGGCAGGCCGCCGGTTCAAATACCAGTCTGACAATCAAAGATGCTCAAGCCATCGCTCGGGACGTATCTGACGTTAATGCGGTGGCGCCCACTGTCAGCCGTCAATATCAAATTGTAGCAGGCAATCAGAACTGGAATACGCAAGTTCAGGGTACAACGCCGGAGTTTCTTGAGGTTCGCAACATGAACGTGGATGTCGGCAGCTTTTTTACGAATCAAGCTGTGGATGCCCGTGACCGGGTAGCTGTTATTGGTTCTACGGTTGCCCAAAGTCTGTTCGGTGATGCGAATCCGGTAGGGCAGACCATTCGTATCGACAAATCGCCTTTTCGCGTCATTGGTGTGTTAGCTAGTAAGGGACAGTCGGCAGGCGGCGGCGACCAGGATGATGTCATTCTTATCCCCATTACCACCGCTCAGGAACGACTGATGGGGATCACGTATGTGCAGATGATTAGCATCCAAGCAGCCAGTGAAGAGGTTATCTATGGGGTGCAGGCAGAGGTAGCGGCGCTTTTGCGGGCCCGTCATGGACTCACCAACGACCAAGGAGACGACTTTACCGTTCGCAATATGGTTAGTGTCATGGAAACAGCAGCCACAACTACAGACACCATTACCCTGCTGCTCGGCTTTATTGCCGCCATTTCCCTGCTGGTCGGCGGGATCGGTATTATGAACATCATGCTGGTTTCGGTAACTGAGCGAACTCGGGAAATCGGTATCCGCAAGGCCCTTGGCGCTAGATACCAAAACATCCTCATGCAGTTTCTGATTGAGGCTGTGGTGATTGGCGTGCTGGGGGGGGTGATCGGCATCGCCTTAGGTGTGGGTTCATCTGCCGTTATCGCTTCAATAGCTGGCTGGAATACGGTCATTTCACCGCTGGCGATTGTTGCCGCTTTTGCATTTTCCGTGGCTATCGGCATGTTTTTCGGCATCTATCCAGCTCGGAAAGCCGCGCTGCTTGATCCGATCGTTGCCCTGCGTTATGAGTAAATATTGCCACTTTACAAGCTGCGTTAAGCGTGCTAGAATTTAGTTCTGTTAAACACTTGCTTGTCACCTGTCAAAAGCGGGGAATCGCGGTAGACTAGTACCGTGTCAACCCTAAAACTGTAAGTAGAGTGGCGAGGAGATTTTTTGGAAGGCAAGGCGGAGGAATGAGGCATACCGACAGTATGCCGATTGACGACAACGCCGCATTGCGGAAAATTTACCGCCAGAATATACAGGATTAGGGTTGATACGGTACTCGGTCTGTTGAGGAAAGTCCATACTTCCACAGCCTGCGATGGCTGTAGTGTTCGTGCCTGTCGCAAGACAGGGCGGGAGATATCTCCCGACGACGGCAAAAGCGGCTCACGTAGTCGCCAGTAGCTATAAAGTGCCACAGAAACGATACAGGTCGGCGACGGCCTGGTGCAAAGGTAAACTCCACGAGGAAGAAACCCAGTGTGTAGGGGAGCCCTCCGAAAGGAAACCGAACGGACGGAGGGGACAGCAGCTCGTCTGCTGTCAGAGAAATGATTCCTAGAACAGAAAATGGCTTACGGCTTTTGACAGGCAGAACAAGCAATAAAAAATCCCGCTGAAAAGCGGGGCTTTTTTTTGCCGATTGGAGGGCACCGAATTGCGGTTAATGCGACGATCACATTACAATAGTACGTTGCCACGAAAACGCGAAAGGCGCTGCGCGCCCGCTTTAACCGTTTTCGCCGGCTAAAGAACCGTTTTTTCGTTTCTCAAAAACCGTGCGCGGGTTTTCTTGTTTACCATTGTTGACAGGAAAACATTACCTTGCGGCGAAAGTTATACAGAAAGAAGAAACGGGAATGATTGGTATAGGGTGAGTATTAAGGGAGGTTGAATAAATAATGAATGACATTCTAAAAGCAATCAAAAGCCGTAGAAGCGTTAGGAGTTTCAGCGACAAGCAAATTACAGATAATGAATTGCAGGCTGTTTTGGAAGCCGCTCAGTACGCGCCTACTGCCGGATCTCAACCATGGCAGTTTATTGCTATCCAAAAAGAAGAGCTGATTAACGAATTAAGCAATGCATCCAAGGAAGTTGCAAAAAATCATGAAGTGGAATTTATTAGAAAAATGGCTAATAATAAAGACTTTCATGCATTTTATAATGCACCGACCGTGATCCTGGTTTGCGGTGATGAAAGCCTTTGGACGCCTGCTGATTGTGCTGCTGCAACGCAGAACATCTTACTTGCGGCTGAATCTCTTGGCTTGGCTGCTTGTTGGATTAATTTTGGTCTTTTTGTTTTTAGTAGTGAAAGCGGATCAACGTATAATGAACTTCTTGGCATACCGGAAGGGTATAGCCCATTATACTCGGTAGCGCTCGGTTATCGGAAAGGCGCAGTACCGGCTGCCGCCCCTAGAAAGAAAAATGTAGTTACTTGTATCAAATAAACCTATTAATATCAATAGATTACTTTAAGCGCCCCTCCGGGCGTTTTTTCTTACTTCTTCTCAAACTCTGAAAGTGCAATCGCCAGTTGATCCACGCACGAGGTGTCGCTTTCGCCGCATTGAATTCCCCGCAATTTGCTAATCACGTCGGCAACCGGCATTCCTTGCACAAGCTTCGCAATAGCGGCTAAGTTACCTGGGCAGCCGCCGATAAATTCGAGCTGTTTTACTGTTCCGTTTTCTACTTGAAAAATAATATCAGTAGCGCAGACACCTTGAGTTTTAAAAATGGCCATAAGAATTCACTCCTGACAAGCGGTTTGAAGCCCGCATAATAAAGCGTGTTTCAAAAACACGCACCCTTTAACTATAGCATAGGCTGTAGGCTAGAGACAACTACTGATAACAAGAGTGGGAGAAGAACCCGGATTTGCCGAAAATATGCATACTGTCATAATTTTGTCATAGGATTACTGTATTCTGGCATCAGAAATAGTTAGGAGGAATTGATGATGAGAAAGATTACCGCATTTTTGGTTTTAGCCTTTACGCTAGTTGCCTTCAGTACATCTGCCTTCGCATGGGGGCCAAAAATTGACGAGAGGCCGGATAGTTTCCGTCAAGGGCGAAGTCAAGGCTATTTTATCTGGCGTGATCAAAATGGTTTCCATTTATGGACTTCCACGACTAATGGGCAACGTCATGTCTTTACCGGTACCATCACTACAGATGGAGATCGGTTCGAAGTGAAAGCGGTAGACTTGGAGAATAGTGCGAAAACCCCCTTTGCCCGCATGTACAATCACAATCGACCGAATAGGCAAGATAGTATAAAGATTGATCATGACCGTGATACGATTAAATTCCGCTTTAATAATTCAGGCCGTGATGTTGATGGGATTACCTTCCGTACAATCGGCGGCAGCAAGGTGAAATTTGATCTCTATATGGACGGAAAGCGGATTGACCCTAGCGAGATCTTTATTGGAGAGGAAGGTTGGCATCCAGGACGTAGTGTCTTCACCATGTATAAGTAAGCTTCTGAAGCGTCGACAGTTTGTCGGCGCTTTTTTCTTATTGCTATGAAGGAAAATGTTTCCGACAAGGCGAATAAAAATACGATAAAAGTATAACCGTATTATCAGTCGAAATTGGCAAGGAGAGGATGGATCATGGTAATGCGAAAAGGCTATGACATTGAAATGGCTAGAGTGCGTCAAGTCATTACCGATATGGGAGAAAAGTCTGTGGTTTCTGTCAGCTCCGCAATCAGCGCGCTAGTTTCAGGCAACCCTGCACTGGCTGATCTTTCTCGCCAATATGAGAAAGAAGTCGATGTGCTCTATCAAACGATGGATGAAGAACTGATTCGAACAATTGCGACCCAGCAGCCGCTGGCGTCTGATTTGCGTTTTATCGTCTCTAGCTTAAAAATTGCAAGTGAGATTGAGCGAGTTGCAGATTATGGTAATAATATTGCAAAAATCGTGCAAAAGAAACTGGCATCGCTCGATCCCGAGCCAGTGAAAAAAGTAGCTGAGACGGTTAGAACCATGGGTGATTTAGCCTCAGCTATGCTGGCTGATGCCGTAAAGGCCTATGAAACAAATGATGCGGACCTGGCCACCCAGGTCATTGAGCGCGACTCAGATGTTAACGCATTGAATAAAGCACTGTTCCGGATTCTTGCTGAAACAGCGTGTGCTGATTTAAAGGCGCAGGAAACAATTTTGCAGGTGCATACTGCTATTCGTTATATTGAGAGGGTAGCTGATCGTTCGACTAATATCGCTGAATGGGTATTTTACTCAGCAACCGGCTATCGTTTCAAGGAAAAGAACTAAAAATTCATAGCGGCGTAACTGTCGCTCCTTGGTTGCCTTTTGACAGCACTTTTTTAGTCGCTAAAGGATATACACAATTTATATTGAACAATGTTTACGTGATCGAGACACTGTATGATGTTAAGGATGGACGAGCATGCAGAGAATAGCTGTCAAGGACCTTGCCCCCGGCATGGTAGCCGCCAAAAGTATATATACTGCAGATGGCAGGATGTTACTTGCCGAAGGTGCAACATTTACCAAACGTTACATAAATCGATTGCAGGAATTGGGCATTTGGGTTGCTTATATTCAAAATCCTCTGGCAGTAAGCATTGACGTGCCAGATATCTTGGCTGAGGAAACTCGAGTCAAGGCAATCTCTACAGTCAAAGAAGCATTTGAAGGCTTCCGCAACACGAAGAAGATCGATATGGGGCAGTTTAAACAACTGACAGAAGGTATTGTTGACGAAATTATCCGCAATCCCAATGCTGTATTTCATCTTAATGATATTCGTATGTATGATGACTATACATTTGCTCACTCGGTCAACGTTTGTGTATTAGCAGTCTTGGTTGGAGCAGCTCTGCAATATACACCACGCCAATTGATGGAGTTAGGGGTTGGAGCTGTTTTGCATGATGTCGGCAAAATGGCGATCGAAAAACAAATCCTAAATAAGCCAGGGCATTTAAGTGAATCAGAAATGGATCTAATGCGTCGGCATCCTGAATTAGGATTTGAGATATTGAGAAAATATAGTGCACAGTTGTCTTGGTTATCTATTCACGTGGCTTTTCAACATCAAGAAAAATTTGATGGCAGCGGTTATCCACGTGGTCTAAAAGAGACTGATATTCACGAGTATGCCCGCATTACCGCGATTGCCGATGTGTATGATGCATTAACATCTGATCGTCCCTACCGTCCCGCGTTGTCTCCGGGCGAGGCGTATGAATTTCTACTGGCTGGATCTGGTACACATTTTGATCCAGATATTCTGCGCGAGTTTTTGCGCCATGTTGCGCTATACCCGGTTGGTAGCATAGTCAAACTCAATACGGGTGATATTGGCATCGTGACTCACGTTTTTTCCGGATTGCAGACGCGGCCAATTGTCCGATTGCTCGTTGATGCATCCAATACCCTTTACAATTCAGATGCCGAAATTGACCTCAGCACTGAGTTAACGGTATTTGTAAACCAAGTATTGCCGGAACTAGATGTCGCGACTCTGGCCCGGAGGATTGGCAATCCCGCGCTGACTCGCATCGAAGTTGGTTAATCATGTGTAGGCAAGAGAACGCGAATCTTTTGCTGGACAAATTTCAACTGATCTGGCATAATAAAAAGGTAGCAGATAATTGAATAAATTAAAGGGGAGTAGCTACCAGGTGTAGTCAACAGCTCTGCATTTATGCATGGCTATACCGTTGAGCGGTTTGTTCAATAGCCAGACCTTTATTAACCATCCCCGTATTGG
Source organism: Anaerosporomusa subterranea (assembly GCF_001611555.1). Classification (NCBI taxonomy): domain Bacteria; kingdom Bacillati; phylum Bacillota; class Negativicutes; family Acetonemataceae; genus Anaerosporomusa; species Anaerosporomusa subterranea. Next base: position 333,379 of record NZ_LSGP01000025.1, on the reverse strand, counting down.
ATAGTTAATGAGGTCGTTGTAGCATCCTGTATACAAAGACCTTACATCTGTAAGGTCTTATATTTTTTGAAAAGAGGTGGTCTCAACATCCTGGCACACGGCTTCATACTGGCAAGATAATAAAAAATGAAATGGGGTTATTTCGATGGAACTATTTGCGGCGTTAATTAGTATTACCTTTATGGACTTAATACTAAGCGGTGACAACGCTGTGGTCATAGCTCTGGCGAGTAGAAATTTGCCCTCAAATCAGCGAAAAAAAGCTGTCATATGGGGTGCTGCCGGTGCTGTGGGGTTGAGAGTACTTCTAACTACGGTTGCAGCAATGCTGTTACAAATACCGTATATGCAATTCTTTGGCGGCATTGCGTTGCTCTGGATTGCGGTGAAACTATTGGCCGGTGAAAAGGAAGACGAAACAAAAGTTAAAGAGGCTTCGAACTTCTGGGAAGCTATTCGCGTTATTATGATTGCTGATGCGATTATGAGCCTAGATAACGTGCTGGCCGTCGCTGGCATTGCTCAGGGTAATATTCCGCTGTTGTTGTTCGGTCTTGGGCTTAGTATTCCGCTTGTCGTTTTTGGCAGTCAATTTTTCCTCAAATTGATGGATCGGTTCCCTGTTCTTATCTATGTCGGCGCGGCAATCCTTGGTTGGACTGCCGGTGAAATGGTTGCCAGCGATGGTAGTTTAGGAGTTTACCTCCACGATTACGCATTGATTATCAAGGTCGTATTCACGGTTGGAGTAATTGGACTCGGCTACTGGCTGAAATCTCGCCATGCGGCGGTTCCAACAGCCGAAGCCGAAAAAACTTCCGCATAAGCTTTAAAAGCCTGGCAAGGCATAGTTTTTGCCAGGCTTTTTATATGATTCAGCCTAAGTCCCGTATGTAACGGCGGCTTTGCTATGTGTTAATCCGAAGCTTGACAAAACAATAAATGACTGATAACCTGTAATATGTAGAATGGTTTTCACCTCTTGGAGGATTTTTGTAGTATTGCAGGATGGTAGGATGGAGAGATCTCTTACACACCCTGTTTGGGTGTTTTTTCTTTTCCATCCGGCCTCGGGGAAAAGCTGGTGATAACCGTATTCGGTTTTGTGTAGTAGGAAAGTAGAAAGGTAGGAGATTGTCCTGTCTATTCAACTGGTTATTATTATTCTGTACATTGCCTTATTGTTTTTGATTAGTTTGTATGCGAAAAAGCGAGCATCTGGCGGTAGCGCCAACTTCTTGTTCGCCGGACGGAAAATGAACTCTCTGTTGGTTGCGGTCAATGTTGCCGGTTTGGCGATTGGCGCCGCATCGACAGTCGGCGTCGCGGAAAATGCGTTCACAGTGGGCATAGCCGCTGGCTGGTATAATGCGGCTTGGTCAGCTGGTGCGGTTGTCATGGCCATGGTTGCCGCCGATAAGTATCGGTCAATGAATTGCACCACTGTTCCCGAATTGTTTGAACGGTATTATGATAAAAAAGGTCGGGTAATTAGCGCGGTTTGTCTCGTTATCATTATGATGGTTATCACGTCTATGCAGTATTTGGCTGGCGGCGCCATCCTTTCCTCACTGCTGCCTGAGTACTTTACGATGCAAGGCGGCATGATCATGAGCGCGATCGTGTTTATTAGTATAACGTTAATCGGCGGCCTTTGGTCTTCCGGTTTATCCAATATTGTAAGTGTTGTTCTGATCTATCTAGGGGTATTGGTAGGCACATATATGACAGTGTCGCAACAAGGCGGATTAGGTGGACTTGCTACCAAACTTCCAGAGACAGTAAGCTGGTTCGGACCGATCGGCGGTCTCAGCTTAGCCACCATCATTGGCTGGTTTGTTGTCATGATTACGCAGACGATTACTGCCCAAGGCCCGGTTCAGATCGCTTGCGGCGCAGTGGACGGCAAAACGGCGAAAAAGGGATTCTTATGGGGGGCGGTCATTATCTTCCCCATTGGTTTTCTTTGCGCCATTATGGGTCTGGCTGCACGCGTCACCTATCCTGACATTAAAGCCACACTAGCTTTGCCAAAGATTATTATGAGTCTTGACCCGATCGTTTCCGGCATTACCTTGGCCGCACTCTGGGCGGCTGATGTATCAACAGCCTGCACTTTGCTGCTGGGGGCAGGGACTCTGTTCGCACAAGACATTTATCAGCGTTTTATTAATCCGTCAGTCAGTGAGACGAAATTTCTGACTGTTAACCGGCTTACGGTGCTGGGTACCGGCCTGCTCACTCTTTGGCTGGCATTCAATGCAGTTGGTATTTTGCGGACTCTGTTGATCGGTCTTAGCCTGACAACAGCGTTCACGATCGTGTTCTTATTTACGATGTTTGCACCAAGTCTGTGTAGAAAAAGTTCCGCTTTCTACACCACTCTTGCAGGAATATTGGCGCTGGCTGCTTGGCAGATTCTGCCGTCGGTCCGTATAGTTTCCGAGCCGATTTATTTTGAGTGGCTGGTTTGCCTCGTGACCTTCTTTGCAGTTACTGTGTTAGATTCAAATAAGATAACAACGCAAGAACATGTACCAGACAACATAGATGAAGGAGCTGCTTATGGAGGAACTCACTAGTATTGAAGTCGGCAGAGCTGCCCTAAAAATGGCAGCCAGCGAAAGCCGCCAGGAAGAGCAAGACACTAGAGCCGCCTTGCAAAAACGCAATATCCGATCGGCAGCGGTGGATTTTGGCGGCGAATTTGTGCCATCAGTCAAGAAAATTATCGAACGGTCTGTCGTTGCAGCCCAACGCCAGGGCTTAGTTGCTGACAATCATGTCGGCGAAGGAGCGATAGCGGGGGCGACCCACGCTGCTCTTGCTCAAGTGACACCTACAGCGGTAGGGCTTAATGTTGGCGGTAAAATCGGTATGGCTCGTCATGGCGAGCACCTCTGTGTCGCTGTTTACTTTGGCGTCGGCGTCCTCAATCTCAACGAAGTGGCGGTCGGCTTAGCGCATCGCTCATTACCAAAAGATGAGCTGTGACTAGTACTAGGGTCTAAAAGAAAATCGCCGCTATTTTAAGTAGTCTGACAAGATAGATGAGTAAATCATCAAATTGACGAGATATGGAAGGATACAGCCCCAAATCGGGCTGTATCCTTTTTATTATTAGTGTGTCGTTATGATACAATAGAAATATTACACTATTAAATAATAAAAGGGTGAAAACATGTCACTGCAACATTGGCTCTTAGGCGCCGCGCTGTCCTGTTTCAGCGCAGGCACTGTCCTGGCTTGGGTTTTGCGCAAACGACCACTGCGCGTTAATCTGGCGGCTCATGGGTTGGCTGTTCTAGGCTGCTTGGCTGCCGGGCTATGTGCACTTTTGATCTTATATAGCCAGGAAACATTGACTACATCTGCGATTGCTTTTCCATTAGGTGATATCTACCTAAGACTTGATCCGCTGAGTGCGTGGTTTCTGCTTTTGCTTGGTATCGTGGGTACGGCTGTTAGCATATACGCAGGTGCTTATACACGCGGATACTACGCAAAAGAATATTCCCTCTTGGCTGGTCTATTCAATCTTTTTTTGCTTTCGATGACACTAGTGTTTAGTGTTGCCCATGTCGCCGGCTTTCTCATTGCCTGGGAAATGATGGCGATTATTTCATTTCTTCTGGTTAATCATGAACATGAGAAGCCGGAAATTCGTCGAGCCGCGTTCGTATATGTCGTTATGACTCATATTGGCACCGCGTTTCTGATTATTGCTTTCTTACTGATGGGCAGAGCGGCAGAAAGTCTTGACTTTGCTAAGTTGTCAGGAGTGGCTCTTGACCCGGTGACTCGTAACATGGTCTTTATTTGTACGTTAATCGGATTTGGCGCCAAAGCCGGCATCGTGCCATTGCATATCTGGCTGCCCCGCGCCTACCCCGCGGCCCCCAGTCACGCTGCTGCGCTGATGTCTGGAGTGATGATCAAAACAGCAGTTTACGGTCTATGCCGGTTTTTTCTGGAGTTTTTAGGGCCAGGACCGGTTTGGTGGGGTTATACGATTTTACTACTGGCTGCTGTTACTGCCTTCCTTGGCGTCCTTTGGGCGTTGATGGAAAACGACTTAAAAAAGCTGCTTGCCTATTCGAGTGTGGAGAATATTGGCATCATTCTGTTTGGTGTGGGCGCTGGGCTGGTGTTTGCTGCACGCGAACAAGCTGCCTTAGCGGCTCTGGCCTGGACAGCGGTGCTGTACCATAGTCTAAATCACGCAATTTTTAAGTCCCTGTTATTTTTGGTGGCTGGCTCGATACTGAAAGGTACTCATACCAGCAACCTGGAAAGGCTGGGCGGGCTGATTCGCACTATGCCATTCACGGCGGCGCTGTTTTTTGTCGGTGCAGTCAGTATTGGCGCGCTGCCGCCCTTAAACGGTTTTGTCAGTGAGTGGCTGACTCTGCAATCATTGTTTTTTCTACCACAGGCTATTCCAGGAACGCTTGGCAGACTGGCTGGTGTGATGATAACTGCATTGCTAGGCTTGACCGGCGCGCTGGCAGCCGCATGCTTTGTGAAAGCCTTCGGTATAGCCTGCCTTGGCAAGCCGCGTAGTCACCAGTCTGAGCAAGCTAAGGAGGTTTCCCTTGCCATGCGGTTACCGATCGGTGTTTTGGCCATCTGTTGTGTAGCGCTGGGGATTTGGCCACAAGCAGTAATTGGCGTGCTGCAAAAGGTCTTAACTGGCTTTACTGCGGTGCATCCATCAATTAGTACAGACTCTTGGCAGGCGGCAGTTTTCCAATCTGGTGCTTTGGCCGCGCCGTTAGGCACCGCGTCTCTGCTAGGCATCCTGGCGGTAGCGCTGCTAGTTGCATTTTGCCTGTATCGCGTTTTTGGGCATTCGACAGTGACAGCAGGGGAAACCTGGACCTGCGGTATTACGCCAAGCTCGCGGATGCAATATTCATCACTCGGTTTTTCTAAACCTGTCCGTCGCGCGTTTGGTGCGATTCTGCAGCCGCAGCGTGAAATACTGGCAGACTCAAACACGAATTTATACTTTGGCCGCAAATTAACCTTCCGTTCGAAGATTGAGTATCTATTGAGCGAGACATTATATTATCCGCTTAAATGGGAAATTCTGCATTTATCTGCCAAAATGAAACGATTGCAAGTAGGCAATGTGCAAGTATACATTGCCTATATTATGGCGGCAACCATAGTGGCTCTGCTGTGGAGTGCGGGGTGGCAGTCATGAGTATCTTCATTACACGCATTGCGTTGGCCGTAGCGGTCTTGTTCTTCGCCCCGCTCGTTCTTGGTCTGATAAAATCGTTAAAAGCGAAATTGCAGAATCGGCGTGGGCCGAGACTTTGGCAACCGTATCTTGATATCATCAAACTATTAAAAAAAGACGAAGTGGTTTCACCAACAACATGCTGGGTATTTCGAGTTGCTCCCTTTGGCTATCTTGCCCTGGCTTTTGCAGCGGCGGCCTTGCTGCCTCTGCCGTTACCCGGTCAGCAAGAGACATATCCGGACATATTTGATGTATTTTTACTGATGTATGTTTTGGCGGCAGGCCGCTTTATCCTTGTCTTAGCGTCACTTGATGCAGGCAGTACCTTTGGTGGTATGGGCGGGTCGCGCGAGATGTATGTGTCAGTTCTAGTTGAGCCTGTACTGGTGTTAGCGTTTCTGACTGTCGCAGCGCCGGCTGGTTCGACCGGGCTCGAGGCGATGGCTCGGCAAGCGGCACAAGCGCCGTTTTCAGTGCCTTACGTGTTCGCCGGATTTGCATTCTTCATTTTGCTGCTGGCCGAGACTGGCCGGGTGCCAGTTGACAATCCTGACACTCATCTTGAGCTGACGATGATTCACGAAGGCATGTTGCTCGAGTATTCTGGTCGCCGTCTAGGTCTAATCCACTTGGCTGCTGCTGTTAGACAGTTAATTATCATTTTATTGTTTGTGATTTTCTTTATTCCTTGGCAGGCATCTTGGGGTGGTATTTTGCCGCAAGTTGCGTTGAAGGTAGTTATTACCGCCGCCGCCTTGGCAGTAACCGAAACTTGTACAAACAAAATGCGCTTGTTTCGATTGCCTGGCTTTATTGCCATTTCAGGGCTGTTATCATTGTTGGCGCTTGTGGCGCAGTAAGGAGACAGGTCATGCAGATTTTAACTATTCTTCTGTTGGCTCTTGCGGCTGTGCAAACCCGGGTGACTAGTTTGCGAACCGCTATTTATGTGCTGCTGGTACAGTCTGTACTGGTTGCAGGTGCTTGTTTAGTTGTGGCGCTCGAGACGCGTGAACTGCATACGTATATCGCCGCATTGCTTACTGCCGTGATTAAGGCTGGCGTCATTCCCTTTGCGCTGTTCAGACTGTCAGGAAGGCTAAAGCGGGAAAAAGAGCAGCATCCGATATTAGGTCCGAACGCGGCTTCACTGTCTGCCTGTGTCGCGATTTTTTTCGCCTATTCGCTGATTGATCATGCTTTGCCGGGAGTGGTCAGCCGTGACGCATTAGCGGCTGCTATCACCCTAGTGTTTATTGGCTTATTGTTAATGATGACTCGTCACCAGGCAATCCTGCAAACAGTAGGGCTTATTACCATGGAGAATGGCATCTATTTGGTAGGGTTGTCTGTGACTCAAGGCTTGCCGCTGATCATCGAAATGGGCATTTTCCTCGATGTTCTGGTTGCAGTATTAGTGCTGGTGATTCTAACCTATCGCTTAAAACTATCATTTGCTTCAACTGATACGAGCGTATTAGAAGAACTGAAAGGATAAAAGAAAGTCTATGCACGAACTTATTTTTGTCGCTCTCGCGATACCCCTGATAACCGCAGTGCTGTCCCTGCTGCCGTTGCGCTTGCCGCTTGGCGCCTTGAATATATCTAGCGGTTTGGCGGTTGCTGCTGTCATCCTTCGGTTAATATGGCAAGTTGCGACTCAGGGCCGTATTCACACTGGCTTATTTCTCGTTGACGAATTGAGCGTGGTACCACTATTGGTTGTCGCGTTGTTGACTGTTTCGTCTACGCTATTTTCGCTTTCGTATATGCGGCGTGAACTGGAAGACGGGCATATTACCGAGAAGGCGTTAGCCCGCTATTATGCGTTATTGCAAGTTTTTGTTTTCACGATGATTGGGGCGCTAGTTGCTGAAAATCTGGGTATTCTCTGGGTCATGATTGAGGCGACGACTCTGGCCAGTGCTTTGCTGGTAGCGTCTTCTTTCAATCGGTCCTCTCTAGAGGCAGCCTGGAAATATGTTATGGTCTGCACGGTTGGCATCTGTATGGCACTTTTAGGAACGATCCTATTATATTATGCTCAGGTGAGCGCAGGTGAAGGCAAAGAAGCGCTAAGCTGGCTGGCACTGACCGGCGCTGCTGCTCGGCTTGATCCGGATATGACAAAACTGTCTTTTGTCTTTATCTTGATTGGTTATGGTACGAAAGCCGGTCTGGCGCCGATGCACACCTGGCTGCCAGACGCTCATAGTCAAGCGCCCTCGCCGGTCAGCGGACTGCTATCTGGCGCGCTGCTGCCCTGCGCCTTCTACGCGATCATGCGCAATATGGCTGTGGTTCAGCACTCACTCGGGCCTAACTTTGCCGAAACGCTGCTGTTGACATTTGGCCTATTATCAATAGCTTTATCGACGCCATTTATCCTTCTACAGCATGATCTTAAACGGTTATTAGCCTATTCCAGCGTGGAAAATATGGGTTTGATTGCGGTCGGTCTTGGCATCGGCACTCCGTTGGCTACTACCGGCGCCCTTCTGCATATTCTTTACCATGCCTTAACCAAATCGGCGTTGTTCTATTTAGCAGGTACGATTACACAAGAATATCGCACAAAGCAGCTGATGCGAATCCGTGGATTAATCAGTTCGGCCCCCTTACTAGGCGGTCTGTTCTTTGTCGGCTTACTGGCTATTACGGGCATGCCGCCATTTGGCATATTTACCAGCAAATTTTTGATTATCCAAGCAGTCGTTGACGACGGGCGTCCCTTGCTTGCCGGTCTATACCTACTTCTGTTAGGTGCTGTGTTTGCCGGTATGATCTATTATGCGATGGGAATCTGTTTTGGCGCGGCGCCCAAAAAGCCGATTAACTCGCCGTCGGCCTCTGCCTCACTGGCAATTGGCTTATCGATCTGTATAGTTCTGGCTGCCGGTTTTTATCTGCCGCCCTGGCTGGGATCTGTATTGACCCTGGCAGCGGCGCTTGTGACGGGAGGTTGATGTCCATGAGTCTTGTTTCAGTTCAGAATATCTCGGCTGCAGGTCTGCGGGCTGCAGCAAATGTTATCTATCGAGGCGGCAAGAGTCAGCTTATTGCCATGTTTGCCAACGATGAGCGAGAGCTAGATAACTGTTTCGCTATATATTGTCTATTTGCTGAACGGGAAGCACCGAAAACTCCGTTTCGTCTGCTGCGGGCGGTAGTGCCTGCTTCTGGGCCGTTAGAGTTCCCTTCGTTGACGCCACTGACTGCGGCGGCCGCTTGGTATGAACGGGAAATACACGATTTATTTGGCCTTACACCGCTGGAACATCCGGATTTACGTCGGCTGGTGTTGCATGAAAATTGGCCGGAAGGGCTATATCCGTTGCGCAGGGACTTCAATCAAAGCCATATTGATACAGCTGATGAATCCTATCCAATCCCGTGCGTAGCTGGCGAAGGTGTATTTGAGGTCCCAGTTGGTCCGATCCATGCTGGTATCATTGAGCCTGGGCATTTTCGATTTAGCCAGGCGGGTGAGAGTGTCATTAATCTGGAGGCGAAGTTATTTTTCACCCACCGCGGCATTGAAAAATCGGTAGAAGGTATGCCGATCGAGCGAGCAATTTTGTCTGTTGAGCGGATCTGCGGCGCCTGCTCGGTATCACACGCGATTTCGTTCAGTCAGGCGGTTGAATCACTGGCAGAAATCAAGATTTCCTATCGCGCTCAATTGATTCGCGTTATCGCCGCTGAGTTAGAGAGACTGTACAATCATATCGGCGATGTTGGCAACCTTTGCGCCGGTTTGGGATTTGCCGTGGGCACTAGCCATGGCGCCCGGCTCAAAGAAAAGCTGATGCGGATCAATGAGACTATCAGCGGCAATCGCTTTTTGCGGGGCTGGGTGGTTCCCGGCGGGGTCACACTCAATCTCCCGGCCGCGATGGCAATAGACCTTGTTGTTGAATTGGCAGCGATTGAAACTGATTTTGCCGAACTGATGGCTTTATTACGAGAAAATGAGGCCTTCCTAAATCGGGTTGAGACAACTGGCATTTTACCTCATCAAGCCGCTTTGGACTTAGGGGTGGTGGGGGTAGCTGCTCGAGCCTCAGGCGTAGCCGAGGATCTGCGGCATGATCATCCTTACGCCTGTTATAATGAGCTGGATTTTCGGACTCCTGTTTATAAGGATGGTGACGTCGCCGCAAGATTATGGGTCAGAGCTGATGAAGTAGTAGTGTCCATCGCAATTATTCGGCAAGCTGTGGCGCGACTAGCCGATGCGCCGCCAGCGCTTTGCCTGAAGCTGCCGCCAATCACGGCATATAAGCAGGCATTTGGCTGGAGTGAATCAGCTCGTGGCGCTAACATCCATTGGCTGATGACTGGAAAAGACAATACAGTTTACCGTTGCTTTGTCCGTTCTGCTTCCTACTCTAACTGGCCGTCACTGACGGTTGCGGTGCCTGGGGATATCATTCCTGACTTTCCCCTCATTAATAAAAGTTTTGAACTCTGTTATGCTTGCTTGGACCGTTAGGAGGGAATTCTAGTGATCAATATCTTGCGTAAAATTCTCTATACCGGAACGGTAACTGAAAGATATGACGCTGCTTCGCCTGCACCGCGCGCCCGTGGCGCAGTTATGGTGCAAGCGTCCGCCTGTACTGACTGCCGCCGCTGTGCCGCCGCTTGTCCGGTGGGAGCGATTACGCGGCAGGACGATCATTTAACCATTGACTACAATACCTGCATCTTTTGTGGTCATTGTGTAGAACAGTGTGAACACGGCGGTATTAAGCAGAGTGGTGAGTATCGCCTGGCTAGCCTCGCCGGACAGTTAGCTGAACCCGCCGGACAGGGGCTGCGCCATCGGATACTCTCAGTTCTCGGCCGCTCGCTGCAGATCCGGCATGTGGATGCCGGTTCTTGCAATGCGTGTGATTTTGAGATGAATGCTCTTAGCAATCCTCTTTATGATTTGCAGCAATATGGTATTGATTTCGTGGCTTCGCCACGGCACGCCGATATGTTAATGGTGACTGGAGTTGTCACCCGCAATCTGACTCAGGCGCTCTTGATGACTTATGAAGCCGTTCCTAAGCCGAAGCTGGTAATGGCCGTGGGTGCATGCGCCGCTGGCGGAGCGACTTTCGGCCAGACCTACGCGATTCGCGGCGCAGTCAACGACCTTGTCCCAGTTGATATCTATGTACCAGGCTGTCCGCCCAAGCCGCAGGCATTACTTCATGGTTTGCTGCTGGCGCTCGACCGCCTATCCGAACGATGATAGGAGGCTGTTAGAAAACGCCCATCTGCGTTGTTGCTCCTGCGGTTACTTGCTTGCGTACCCGTATCGTACGCGGCGCTGCGTAATCCTCGTCGCGCCTAGCATCTGGGCATTTTCTAACAGCCTCTCTTTTTTATGGTTGCGTGTTTTTTGAAACACGCTCTAATAGGGGGGCAGTATGGATAACAACGATTTACATTCAGTAGTATTCCAGCGTAAGTCGATTCGCAAGTATGACCTCACTCCGTTAGCGGATAGTACGATGGCAGAGATAACGGAATTTGTTCGATCTTTGCAGCCACTTGATGCTACAATAAAGACCGCAATGAAATTTGTATCGCAAACAGAGGTGCATCATAATCTGTTGCGCATTAAGGCGCCGCATTATCTTGTCGCCTTTTCGGAGAACAAGGCAGGCTATTTGACCAACATCGGTTTTATGCTGCAACAACTCGATTTGTTTCTGTCTGCTAAGGGCATCGGTAGTTGTTGGCAGGGAATCCCCAGGCCGACGAACGAAGTGCGAGCCAGCTCTGAGCTGGAATTTGTCATTGTTATGTCTTTTGGTATGGCAAAAGAGCCCTTATACCGCAACAGCATACAAGAGTTCAAACGAAAACCGTTGGATAAAATTAGCAATACAATCGGCTTGGACGATTTGCTCGAACCAGTGCGCTTAGCTCCGTCAGCGACAAACAGCCAGCCTTGGTTTTTCACTGGCGATCATCGTCTGCTTCATGCATATTGTGTTAAAACGAATTTCCTGAAGGCTTTGATTTATGAAAAGATGAATCAAGTGGATATGGGTATTGCGTTGTATCATCTGTGGCTGGCAGCCCAGGTTGCTGGTAATAGCGTAACCTTTGGTCAAAATGACGAAGCAAAGGCTAATCCGCCGGACGGATATTATTATATTTGCAGTGTAGAGTCAGGATAATTCAGCTAAAAAGCAGATAACGAATGCTAGCCCCGCGAATTTCGCGACGAGCGAAACTTGCGGGGCTTTTCCCTTTTGGAATTTCATGTCCCTAGATAAGTGCGACTAGGATTCAGATGGAGTTAAAGATCCATCTGAATCCTAGTCTTCTTTACTAGCGGAACCAATCGAGGGAATGCCGAACCTCATTATATTGTAATAGCTCGCTGATGGTGACAAATTCATAGCCGAGCTTACGGAGACGGTCGATAATCGTTCTAAGCGCTTGCGCTGTGGGTAAGGGGTACTGGCCATCGTGAAGCAGGACGATGCTGCCAGGAGTAATATCCGCTAATACTCTGTCAACCACTTTTTCGCTCGGCGGGCGGCTCCAGTCATGCGGATCAATTGACCATAGAATTGTCGTATAGCCTCGTTGTTGCGCGATTTCAAGCACTCGTGAATTATATATGCCGCCAGGCGGACGGAATAAAGTAGGCTTAGGGGCGATTGGCAGAAGCGCTTTTTCGGCTTTATCAAATTCGTCGAGGATTTTCTGCGGGCTTAACTTAGTCAATATTGGGTGGCTATAGGTATGCATACCAATCTCATGACCGTCAGCTACTTCCTGAGCCAGAATCGCTGGCGATTGTTGGGCATTTACCCCAAGAACGAAAAAGGTCGCTTTTACCTGTTTTTCTTTTAAAACTGTCAATATCTCTGGGGTGATTTTATAATGTGGGCCATCGTCTATTGTCAATGCCACGACCTTCTGATTAGTAGAAATCTGAGAAATGGTGTGTGTGTCTTCTGATTGGTGCATTTCAGCGACACCGACGATCACTGCAAGCAGGGCTACCGTTAGAAACATCCTGTGGGGCTTAGTCATCAGTGGCCCCTCCCTTTTACTGATAAAAATTGTTAATGCCGGCGGCGATTGCCTCAGCCAGCTTTCGTTGATATTCTGGAGATTGTAATAACAAACGTTCGTCCTTATTTGTGATATAGCCTACTTCGATGAGCACGGCGGGTATTTTGTTGCGGCGTAATACAAAGTAGCCAGCCGCACTGGGCGTGAGGGGAGCTTGCGTAATTTTACGCAGTTCTGCTTGAATACTATTCGCTAATGCTTTCCCTGATTCCGACTTGGCATAATAGAATACCTCAGCGCCGTGCCGTTTGGCACTGGCGACAGCATTGGCGTGAATACTGATAAAGGCATCTGCATCTGATTCTTCGACCATTTCCACGCGTGCCATCAGATCGCGATGATAGCGTCCTTTGACATTTTCACTGTCACACTCAGTGCTAAGCTCGATATCTGCTTGGCGGGACAATGCGATTTTTGCGCCATACTGATTCAGAACCTCTTTAAGCTGTAATGCAACCATCAGATTAATATCTTTTTCGCGTACGCCCGGCCGGTTTGCGCCAGGATCAATACCGCCATGACCGGCATCGACGACAATAACCTTGCCGGTTAGTTTATGGGCAGCATTGTATGTATATAATGGGTAGAACAGCAAAATAACAGGTAATAAAAGCAAAAAAAAGTGACGTTTGCCAATATATAAGATTCTCATGGCATGATCACCTCACAATGAAACTATATGCGAAAAAAGCAGATCAATGCTAAAACTAATGCGGTTCCTTAGAAAATATTCTCACTTTTTTGCACTGACCGTCGGTTTAAGAATGGTTAAATCTCTATCGTATGTTTCTTACGATTCCTTACGTTACTCTAGAAAAAGGCAAAACGAAAAGAGGCTCTAGCGTTACGCTCGAGCCTCTTTAGTTACTCAGATGGGAGGCGATCAGGAGTAACTGTATTCAGTCTTGCTGCATACGTTTACTGCTCGCTCAGACAACAAAAACCTTAACAGGTTGCACACCAAATTTCTCTGCTTCACCTACAGTCCATTTAGCAATGTCAATACGGTTGCCTTTAATCGCGCCGCCAGTATCTTCGGCTATAGCATACTCACCGTGCCCGTCAGGATATTGAATATAGACTCGTGATCCCAACGGAATAACTCGCGGATCGACGGCGATGATACCAGGGCGAATCTGAGTGCCGAGATAGGTTTTATTACCCCATTGATCGTTATCATGCGGACCAGGAGCATAAGCTGTTGCCTTGATATCCAACACTTTCTTATATTCGGCAGGTGCCCCATTCGCTTTGTTCGCTGTTTGCGCTGCCATACTGGTATCACCAACTGGTATCGAATTTTCATCAGGGGCGTTCTCCGTAATGGGACTAGCCGAAGCTTGGGCGATTAACGCAGGAACACCCGGCAATGATGCTCCGGCCAGTATCGCGACCCCGGCAACTGCGGCCGCAAGATGCTTGTACTTCTTTTTTAAACGACTAATCGTATGGCGACGCTCATGTTTCATGATTTTATTCCTCCTTTCATAATGATAGTGTTTGCTGACCGCTTTTTCGCATCCTAAGTAATTTTTGTATGAATCAAAATAGCATTTCATAACTGCCAATAAAACGATACAATGATAATAATTAAAATCTTGGAAAGTGATTTACAATAATAGGGGCGGGACAAACATAGGGTGCGCCAAAATCAGCGGAATTCACCTATGAGGCTAAAGTACTTCGCCGTTTCCTTTGCCGCAGCCGATTGAGAAGTAATATTAGAGGAGGAGTTGCTGGGTGAATAGAGAAAATAGCTTGCAGAAACAAACAATATTTAAATTTATTGATGATCATCGAGAAGAAATGCTGACTTTATGGCGTGATCTTGTCAATCAGGAAAGCGGTTCAGCTGATAAAGAGGGAATTGATAAAGTTCAGGCCAAAATCAAGAATTTCTTAGAAAATGAGGGCGCTGTGGTCCGCATTGTCGAGTATGAACAGGCGGGTAATCTGCTTATCGCCGAAATCGGCAGCGACCGTACTCAATCGCCTGTACTTTTCTCTGGTCACGTCGACACGGTATTTAAGAACGGTACTATCGAAAAGCGGCCGTTCACCATTCGGGACGGCAAAGCCTATGGACCGGGCGCGCTTGATATGAAGGGTGGTGTGGTGGCATTCCTTTATGCGATCAAAGCCCTCAATGCTGCCGGCTTTGCTGAACGGCCGATTAAGGTGCTGCTTGCTGGTGACGAGGAGATTGGCCATGCCAATTCCAACGCGGCAGAGGTTTTTGTCAAGGAAGCCGCCGGATGTATTGCCGCCTTTAATTGTGAGACTGGATTCGTTGATGATGCTATCGTGGTCGGGCGTAAGGGTGTCGGCAGATACGACATGGAGGTTCGCGGCGTTGCCGCCCATGTTGGCAATGACCCGGAAAACGGCCGCAGTGCGATCGTCGAGATTGCTCACAAACTGCTTGCTATTGAAAAACTCACAGACTGGCAGGCGGGAACCTCTTTTAACGTCGGCGTTATTGAAGGTGGCACAGTGCCGAACGCTACTCCTGATTATGCAAAAATCAAGATTGATGTGCGCTTTGCGGACGAAACCGCAATTCCTAAGTTCACTAAACAATTGGAAGATATTGCAGCGACAACTTACGTGCCTGGTACGACAACGACGATGACAGGCGGCGCCAGCTTTAAGCCGATGCAGACCACCGAAGGAGTCAAACGCCTGTTTAATCTGGTGAAAGAAGTCTATGCGGAGAATGGCTTTGGCACGCCGAATGAAAAAGTGGTCGGCGGCGGTGCTGACTCGGCCTATACGGTCATTGCCGGTGTGCCGACAGTTTGTGCCATGGGTGTCAAAGGCGGCCGCAACCATAGTCCTGAGGAGTATGCGCTGGTCGAGAGTGTATTTGAGCGTGCTAAACTGTTGGCAGACTGTGTGCTGAATTTGAACAGACTGTAATGAAAAGGCTTCGCACCAGAAAAGTGCTGGTGCGAAGCCTTTTTCCATGTAAACACTTAAAATTCTTCCCCTGCCATAGCGGCGGAATTAGATTTGATTACATAGTTCAGTTGACTAATCCCATTACGTGAATAAATCTTCACATATACCGGTAAACAAACCAACTCGCCAATACTATAGAACGCTGTGGGACTCCATTCGTCAACAAAAAAGTCAGCATTGCCGTCATTAATGCGGTATGTTACGACGATACGCTCACTATCTTTGCCAATAGTCCGTTTTGTTCTGCCGGTTATTGCGCCGCAAATCAACAAGCCTTTTTTTTCGCTATTCATTGTTCTCACTCCTTTTGAAACTATTTCAGTGTAAAGCATTCCTGACGTGCCGCAAAATCAACCTTATGAAGACAAATATCAATTGGCGGCAGGAGATGTTTGGCGTAATGCGGAATTTGCAAGTAGCATATGCTGACTCTAAGAAGGCTAACTGTGCCGATTATGCATTTTTTCAGGTCTAATTTTAGATAGATGAGAAAAATATATACGGGAGGAAGCAATGAAAGTAGATTTACATATACACACTGCAGCAAGCGGTGATGGCGAGTTTTCACCGCAAGAGATTGTCAAACTCGCTAAAGAGAATCAGCTTCAAGCCATTGCCATAACGGATCATGATTCGATTAATAGCATTGAATCAGCTCTCTATTGGGGTGAAAGATATGGAATTGAAGTCATTCCCGGCTGCGAATTTTCTGCTCAATATAAAGACAAATGGTTGCATGTTTTGGGCTATTTTATCGATCACAATAATCCTGCTATAAAAAAATGGTGCAAAAAAATCGAAAAGAGCCTTGAGGAAAATGTTGATATTCAAATTGCCAAATTGCGCGAAGCGGGGTTTTATTTAGATAAAGATAAGGTGGTTGAGAGTGGAGCCCAGCCCATGCCGGTTAGTTATTGTCGCGCGATGTTTCTCGATCAGCGTAATAACGATAACAAGCTGATGAATCAATATCGCTCACAGGAAAATCACATCATCAAGTTTTGCATGGATTGGATTGTAACAGGTAGGCCGTATAATGCTCCTCGCTATATTCCGGGGGTGCAAGATGTTATTAGCCTAATCATACAAAGTGGCGGCGTTCCTGTCTTGGCTCATCCTGCGGCCACTCTTACTCATGACGAGGATTCGTTACTCTATGATCTTTTGGGATTTGGGCTGATGGGTATTGAAGCTTTTACTACTTGGCACACGACAGAACAGGAAGAACATTATTATCGATTCTGCCAGGCGAATAAGGTCCTAGCCACCTGTGGCAGCGACTTTCACGGAAAAACTAAACCTCATATTCATATTGGGCAGGTAAAGAGCAACAGTTATGAGGTACTGGAGTGCTTAAAAGATTTATACGGGATAGTCAAACATAAAAAAGCAAATTGTAGAATAAACGGTATTTATTGAACTTAAGGCCAAATGGCCTTACAATAGAGTTGGTAATAAAAATAGGAGGTTCACGATGAATATTTTTGATTACGCCTTAAAAATGGAGCTAGATGGTGAAGCGTTTTATCGAAATCTTGCTGCAACTGTGAACGATGCTGATCTAAAAACAGTTTTAGAAGCTCTTGCTGATGATGAGCAACGTCACTATAAAATCATTCAGCTAGCTCAACGGCAGACATTTCAATATATTGAGTCTGACCCTTCCTTACGTAAACTAGAAAATGTTTTTGCTAATCAAGAATTTGTCGGAGATAAGCAAGCATTTATTGCAAAACTAAAAGACGAACAAATTGATGTATATCGGGCAGCGTTGGTAAAAGAGCAGGAGAGTGTGGAACTCTACAAGAAACTAAAAGAAAGTTCCCAGCAGCAAGCGGAAATAGTAATTTGCGAAAAGCTTCTCCATGAAGAAAAAAAACATGCTGAAGTCATTGGCAATATTATTGAAATGTTGAACCATGTGAATGACTGGGTAGAGGCAGCAGAGTTTAATCATCAGGATGCCTATTAAAGTTTTCACTAGTGTCATGTTTGCAACTAATTTAGTCGATACTAACTAAACCGAGTACTGATCAGGTGGGGAGTATCCCCACCTTTTTTAAGGATATAGGCAGAACAGCAAGGAAGAGGAATGGCAGCAATGTTGACAGACGGAATAATTAGATCAGAAGCAGCAGGCGCCTCATATGCTAAAGGCCGCGAATACTATCTGGATGGCGCAGTACGGTCGCTACGCTTTTCCGAAGAAGATAATCGTTTTACAGCCCGGGTGACTGGCTGGAACTTTTATTCAGTATCTGTCAATTTTGACCAACAGCATAGCTTGCGGGACTACGAATGTGACTGTCCGGCATTTCAGAAATATCAAGGTGCCTGTAAGCATGTTGTCGCCGTGCTGATGAAAATCCAGAAAGACTGGAAAACGTATTTTGGCACTGAACTAATCGATGACACGTTGCCGTTGACGCTCGCCACCCGGAAGCTGCTGGCTTTTTACCGAAGTAACTTAACCGATGTGGCGGCGCCAGTTCAGCCAGAGACAGTCAACCTCATACCAATTTTTGCTTTTTCGATCATGTCTGGCGGTAAAACAAGCTGGCTGGAGTTCATGATTGGGACGGAACGGATGTATGTTGTAAAGGATATTCCGCGACTACTAGAGGCGCTGGCAAATAATCAGGAACTGAACTATGGCAAAGCTTTTAGCTTGCAACCCAGTAAGGCAGTTTTCACAGACTCGTCAAAAGCCTTACTTGATATGCTTTCTCAGGCATATACGGAGGAAAAAGACCGATCCAGATGGAGCTATAGCGCCTCTGCCGGCTCAGCGTTTTCTGACCCGCGCCGGTTCAAGCTAACTAATACGAATTTGTTGCGATTTTTTGCGGTAATGAAGGACCGTTCATTTGCTGCACAGATTAATCAACAGTCTGTAGGAGACGTGCAGATACGTGCTGAGAGGCCGCCAGTCAATCTGTCTGTTAACGCAATCAGCGGCGGTCTGAAGCTATCAATGAATCTGGCAGACGATGTCTTCTATGGTCTCGATAAGGACTTTCATTACCTATACCATCGACAGAGCATCTACCAGGTTGATGATGCGTTTGCCAAGCAAATTAAGCCATTACTGAACTGCTTCAGCGACAATCGAAAGCCGGAAGCATACATTCCGGCGACGTTGGTATCTGATTTTATTGATGCTATGCTGCCTGCGTTAGAAACCATTGGCACAGTTCACATGGATGACTCAATTAACAACCGCTTTTTCCGCGAACCTTTAGAAAAACGAGTTTTTCTTGACAAATATGGTGACGGCATGAGCGCTCGCATCGAGTTGCAATATGGCAAAATCATTCTCAATCCCGCTGACCCCACGACGGCAGAGCCAAGCCTTCAGGATAAGTGGTTGCTGCGCTCGACAGCAGAAGAAAGTCAATTGTTG
This sequence comes from Anaerosporomusa subterranea, assembly GCF_001611555.1. NCBI lineage: Bacteria > Bacillati > Bacillota > Negativicutes > Acetonemataceae > Anaerosporomusa > Anaerosporomusa subterranea. The sequence goes on along the minus strand of NZ_LSGP01000025.1, from coordinate 314,672 downwards.
GGCTTGTTTCGTAAGCACGGCTTTACCGCTGCAGCTGGCAAGCTGGTACAGTCAGACGAGATGGAAACCTATAATTTTTTGCAGCAGACCTTGCCAGAATTGCGGGATATTGCAGAAGTTTATCACACTGATGAGTTTAAACCGGTCAACATTAAACAAATGGAGAAAATCACTGCCGGCGTGCGGCTGAATACAGACCGCGACATGCTGGAGCTTTCGCTTCACTATGGAGATGTCTCACCCAAAGACTTGATCGAGCTGCTTTCTGCCTATAAATTGAAAAAACGCTATCATAGATTACGGGATGGCTCGTTTATTCCGCTTGATTCGCCTGACTTTCAGACGGCAGCCAATCTTATCCAACAGCTTGGCCTGCGTACCGCTGATATTGAAAAACCTGTCATTGCCTTGCCCAAATACCGCGCCATGTATCTCGATAGTGTAGCCCGGGAAAACACGGACTTTTCGATCGAGCGCAACAGCGCGTTTAAACGCATGGTGCAAGACATCCGGGAACCGCAGGACATCGAGTATACTGTCCCTAAAGGCATAAAGGGAAAACTGAGAGAGTACCAGAAGACTGGTTTCAAATGGCTGAAGTCACTTGCCAACTATGGGTTTGGCGGAATATTGGCTGACGATATGGGCTTAGGGAAAACTTTGCAGGTTCTCACGTTTATTCTGCTCGACAAAGCGGAGAAGCCAGCTCCCTCGCTAGTTATCGCGCCAACCTCGCTCATCTATAACTGGCAGGAAGAAGCTGCAAAATTTACTCCTGACCTTAAGGTCATCGTGATATCCGGTCAGCAGGCCGAACGGCAGGAGCGTCTTCAGGATATCGGCCAGGCAGATCTGGTCGTGACCTCCTACGGCCTGATCAAACGGGACATCGAGCTGTATGAAGAATTCACTTTCAAGTATTGTTTTTTGGATGAAGCGCAAAATGTCAAGAATCCCAATACCATGAACGCCAAGTCGGTAAAGCAGCTCAAGGCAAGCAGTTATTTTGCTCTCACCGGAACTCCTATCGAAAATACGTTGACAGAATTGTGGTCAATCTTTGACTTCATCATGCCTGGCTACTTGCGCACACATAAACAATTCACCAGCAGGTTTGAAACCCCCATTGTCAAAAATGGCGATCAAACAGCTCTGCAGGAACTAAATCGGCATATTAAACCCTTCATTTTGCGGCGCATGAAAAAAACGGTCTTGAAAGAGCTGCCGGAAAAGATTGAAAGCAAAATGACCTGCGAAATGACTGATGAGCAAGCTAAGTTATACGGTGCGTGGCTGTTGCAGGCGCAGGCCGAATTTGAGCAGGAGATGGTCGCCAATGGGTTTGCCAAGAGTCAGATCAAGATACTATCTCTCTTAACCCGATTGCGGCAAATCTGCTGCCATCCTTCACTTTTCCTAGAGAACTACCAGGGCGGCAGCGGTAAATTGGAAATGCTGCAGGAAATACTACAAGACGCAATTGATGGCGGTCACAGAGTTTTGCTATTTTCTCAGTTCACCAGTATGTTGGGTATGATTCAACAGGATTTAGACGCAATGCAGATCTCTTACCATTATCTAGATGGGTCAACCAAAGCGGAGGAGCGAATTCGGCTGGTTAACTCGTTTAACTCTGGTGAAAAAGCTGTTTTTCTGATCTCGTTAAAGGCGGGCGGGACAGGTCTAAATCTTACTGGTGCCGATATGGTCATTCACTTTGACCCGTGGTGGAACCCGGCAGTGGAAGATCAGGCAACAGACCGAGCCTACCGGATTGGGCAGAAGAACTCGGTTCAAGTTTACAAACTAATCACCAGAAACACGATTGAAGATAAGATTTATACCTTGCAGCAGAAAAAGAAAGAAATGATTGACGCTCTGATTAAGCCTGGAGAGAATTTTTTAACCAAAATGAGTGAAGATGAGATCAGGGAACTGTTTCGCCAATAGATTTGAACGGCAAAGGGAAAGGGTCAGCCGCGAAAACAAAGCCTTGTAGCGTAAGGAACGGAACACGAATGCCACGAGACGACACGAACGCAACTAAACGATAATAAACGGCACTTTTGTGGCGCTCGTGCATCGCTAGTGCCGCTGGTGTTCATCGTACTTTTCATATGTTCGTATCAGCGCATTTTCTTACATATCTAGAGCCTTAGCTGAATTGAAAAGTGATATTCCGAAAGACAAACAGATGCCGTTCTCGTATGATAGACATATAGCAACAGGTACAATCGGAGGCAAGAGTAATGAAAAACGCATATATCTATCAAACGTCTATCGGCGAAATCGGCATTGTGGAGAACGGAACTGCGATTACACATTTATATTTCAACAGAGAAACCGCTCCGCAGGATGCTACTATAAAGGAAACGGCTTTACTCAAAGAAGCAGGTCGGCAGCTTAAAGACTATCTGGCAGGAAACCGGAAATCATTTGATCTTCTGCTCGCCCCTGACGGTACAGAATTTCAACAGCGTGTTTGGCAGGCTTTGCAACAAATCCCCTGCGGCGAAACCCGCAGCTACGGAGAAATCGCCAAGAGTATTGGTCAGCCAAAGGCTGCCCGCGCAGTCGGCCTGGCTAACAACAGAAATCCGATTTTGATCTTTATCCCCTGTCACCGTGTCGTCGGCGCCAACGGAAAGCTGATTGGCTATGCAGGCGGACTGGAAGCCAAGCAATATCTGTTGAATCTGGAAAGATAGCATGCAAACTGTTACCACAAAATTGTTCGAATATGGCCAAACGGAAATAGATTACTTAACAAACGTGGATCAAACACTCGGGGCTGCCATCGAGCGAATGGGAAGAGTCGAGCGTGAGGTCATTCCCGACCTGTTTACTGCTCTTGTCCACTCAATGGTTGGGCAGCAGATTTCTGTCAAGGCGGCACATACGATTTGGTGCAGAATGCAGGAGCGTTTTGCTGACATTACGCCACAAGCCATGGCAACCGCGACAGTAGAGGCAATCCAACAGTGTGGCATGACCACCCGCAAAGCGGGTTATATCAAGAGTATTGGCGAAACCGTGACACGGGGTGAAATTAACCTGGCGGAACTGTATGAGCTGCCAGACGACACAGTGATTAAGCGTCTCTCGACACTTCGTGGTATTGGTGTCTGGACAGCGGAAATGCTGCTGCTGAATTCGCTAGAGCGCCCTAACGTTGTTAGCTGGGGAGATCTCGCTATTCGGCGGGGCATGATAAACCTGTACGGTCTCACAGGGATTAGCAAACAGCAGTTTGCACAATATAAAAAGCGGTATTCGCCGTATGGATCTGTTGCTTCGCTTTATCTTTGGCAACTATCTGTTGACAGATGATAACTATTGGCCATTTACGTGATAAGTTTCCATAAAGAAGACTTGCTCAGATGATGAGCAAGTCTTCTTTTATAAAGCTACCAGAATTTATAGGTTTTTTGAAGCGGTGAGACCTTGCAACGTAAGGATCACTAGCTATTTAGCGGCAGAGTCTTCTACAAAAAGAATGTTAGTCATCCATAGTGGTGCTAGTGCCGCTTGTGGAGTTTGTGCTATCGGAACCCGTACTTTCTCAAAGGGCCGCGGTTTTTCTAGTCGCTTGGTTATTTTGCGTTACTTGCGTTTCATACTGCGAATCAGCGCTTTCGTTTCTTTGTCTACGCGAAAGGATTCTGTGATTTTTTGCAGTGCTTTATTATAGGTAAAATCATCTAGTGTATTATTCTGTAAATATGCCATGGTTTTCTCCGGATAGTTAATAAAACAGATAGAAATCGCCCAGGCTACCGCCATTTTAACGTAATAGCCTTCATGCTTCGCACCATCCAGAAGGGTCAGCACCTGGTCAATGTACTCGCCTTCCATGTAAAAATCCAGCATCATTACGATACCGAATCGTAATTCAAATTCTTTTTCCGACAGCAGATAAGGCTGGATAAATTCCCAAACCCGCATCCTATGTTGTTTCGTGATTTTCAAGCTGCTACAAAAGCTGTCGCACACTCCCCAGTTGTTAATCTTCGGAACAAAAGCGGCGACATAGGCAAGTATCTCGTCTATATCAGCCTTTGCGTAGCCGATGACCAGTCCTTGCAGCATAACTTCTTCATAATACTCATCCTGGGCCATCGCTAGATAACCGCGCCAATCACCTTTGGCCAGTTCCTTGGCAAGCTCCCGCAACAGCGGCAGTCGCACGCCTAAAATATTGTTTGTTCCTGGCAGTAAACTACTGTGAAATTGTCGATATTCCTCATCCACAAGTTCGAGAATGCGTTCTCTTACCGTCTCGTCCATTAAATCCTCCGTATTTTGCTTCAATATTACTTTTATTTTATCATAGTGGTATTAGCCAATTAAAGTGATAAAAATTACAACATGAAATACCGAAAGACAACCGCAAAACGCTTTGGTACAATGTGAATATGACAATGTAGGCGTTCAATGGCATTGAGAAGGGGGCGTATGGCACTGACTAATCAGGAAAAGTGGAACGCGGTCATTCATAACGACCCTTCCTATGATGGCGTGTTTTTTTACGGCGTGAAAACAACAGGAATTTTTTGTCGACCGTCATGCAAATCGAAGCAACCGCTAAAAGCGAATGTTGTATTTTTTGATACTATCGCACAAGCCTATGCTCATCGATTACGCCCTTGCAAACGATGCCGGCCGGATTTGCTTGAGTTCAGGCCGATGTTGGACTTGCTGGAAAAAGCAAAACATATTTTTGATACTTATTTTAGTGACCGTCACAAACTTGCAACTGAAATCAAAGAGTTGGGCGTCAGTCAAAATCATTTCATTCAATTATTCCGCAAGCAATTTACGATGACGCCTGTAGAATATGCCAATAAACTGCGCGTGGAAAAAGCGATGCAATTGCTGGCAAATACGGATACCACGATATTGAATATTGCAATGCTATCTGGATTTGGCAGTCTTTCCACATTCTATGATTTTTTTAAAAAACAAGTCGGACTAAGTCCCAAGGAATATCGCAAAACACAAAATACCAACGGTGATAAGAAATGATTATCAGCGCCAGCAGACGGACGGATATTCCTGCTTTTTATTCGGAATGGTTCATCAAACGTTTGCGAGAAGGCTTTGCCTATATCAAAAACCCAAGAAATTCGCAGCGGATCGCTAGTGTTGAGTTGAACGCAGATGTCGTTGATTGTATTGTGTTCTGGACAAAAAACGCGCAGCCAATGCTAAGCCAGCTGGATACCATTGACACGATGGGCTATCCATATTATTTTCAATTTACGATTACGCCATATGATGAACAGGTGGAAAAAGGATTGCCTGCGAAATCGGAAATCATGGAGACCTTTAAACGATTAAGTGATAAAATCGGCAGGCACCGTGTCGTCTGGCGTTATGACCCGATCATCGTCAATGAGCAATTATCTGTGCAATATCATTTTGATATGTTTGGCAAAATGTGCGATATTCTTTGCGGCTATACGAATAAGTGCACTTTCAGCTTTATCGACCTGTACGCGAAAATGCAAAAGAGTGTAAAGGGGATTGTGGATTCCGAGGTGAACACGTTAAACATAAACCAAATTGCCCAGGGGTTTTCTGCGATTGCGAAAGGTCACAGCTTAGAGCTTGCAACCTGCTCTGAATTAATTGACCTCAGTTCGTATGGCATTGCCCATGCGTCCTGCATTGACCAAGCCATGATTGAGGATGTCATCGGCTGTTCCATTCGTGCAAAAAAGGACACTAACCAGCGTCTTGACTGCGCCTGTATGGATAGTATTGATATAGGAGCCTATGACTGTTGCTCTCATGGCTGCGTCTATTGCTACGCCACAACGAGTGAAAATCTGGTGCGTAAAAACAGACAGTTGCACGAATCGGATTCGCCCATGCTAATCGGTCATCCTGCCGGAGATGAAATAATGACAACCAGAGAAACAAAATCGCTAAAAATTATGCAGATGTCATTATTGTAAGAAACGGCATACATTGATGCGAAAAGTGAAAGGAGTGCGCAAGATGGAGGGGGTATTTTCACAGTACATCATATTAATTCTTGTTACATTAGTAACGTCAGTGATTACACTTTTTACTGGTTTTGGGGTTGGTACAATTATGATGCCAGTTATGGCTCTATTTTTTGATGTAAAAGTGGCAATTTTCCTTACCGCTATTGTCCACTTTTTTAATAATATGTCGAGATTAGCCTTATATCGGTCAGAAATAAACTGGAGAATCATACAACGCTTTGGGATTGTGAGCTTAATTGGAGCCATTATCGGGTCTTACGCTCAGATCTACATAGATAGTGATTGGCTAAAAGTCGGCGTTGGCCTGTTTTTAACAACATATGCTTTACTGTCATTGATTCCTAATAACATTAAGTTTAAATTGCCTAGTAATGTTGATTTTATTGGCGGCTTTCTATCTGGTTTAATCGGTGGTTTAATTGGTAATCAAGGAGCAATCCGTTCGTTGTATCTATTGAACTACGGTTTGGAAAAGAAGGAGTTAATCGTCTCTTCCGCGCTCATTGCTATCATCATTGACTCGACGCGTATCCCGGTCTATGCTTATACTAACCTTCATTATTTGCAGGAAAATATAGTTCTGCTCTCCCTGATTGTGCTATCAGCGATTTTAGGGACAGTTGCTGGTAGCAGAATATTACCCAAAGTCTCATATGATTTGTTTAAGAATATAATATTAGTTGGAGTTCTTGTTCTCGGAGTGTTAATGGTTTTAGGAATCATCTGATGTGTAGGTTATCCATATGCTAAAAGAAAGTTAATGTATATTGATAAGCAGGAATTGAGGAGTATGTCTGAGAAGTAAGAGGAGTCCTATAGTAGCAAGATAGTAATCGGAGATTATGATGCGTGCTATATTTTTCATCTTTTTATTCATGCTAAATTCCTCTCTTTTTATTTCCGGCTGCGGCTTTGGTGATTCAAAGCCTTACATTCGCTTTAAAGAGACAGAACAACTTCAACAGGTGAAGCAAAGCTCCGCCAAGGAAACCATTCAGCCGCTACGCATTGTTGTATCGTCAGTTTTGCCGTACAAAGAAACTAGTGGCTACTATCGGCAAATTGCCGAACACTTGGCTATCCAAATAGGGCGTCCAACAGAGCTGATTCAGCGTCAAAGCAATATGGAAGTGAGCATCTTGCTGGCGAATGGAGGAGCGGATATTGCTCTGTTTTCGACGGGAACTTATGTGTCGTATGCTGAATCTCATACTCTGGAAGCGCTAGCTATGCAGCAGAGACTAGGCACTCCCTTTTATTACTCTTATGTTGTTGTGCCCAAGGATACTGACATCATTACGTTCGCGTCGTTACGAGGAAAGTCGTTTGCTTTTACAGATACTTTAAGCTTTTCCGGCTATCTTATCCCATCGTATATGCTAAAAAGAAGCGCAATGACACCTGAACAATTCTTTAGTCGATATCTTTTTACCTATAGCCATATGAAGTCGTTGCGCGCTGTGGCTGAGAGGGTTGTGGATGGGGCAGCGATTGATAGTTCGGTATATGAATATGCGAAAGAAAATTCCCCGGAATTGATTGATGCAGTTCGCATCATATCTACCTCGATGCCGATAGGAACAGGGCCGGTGGTTGTTAAGAAAAATATGAGTGAAGACCAGAAGGAATTATTACGCAGTATCTTATTAAATATGCACCATAATGTAGACATGCGGCAGACTCTAAAGGGCCTGATGATTGACCGTTTTATTGCGGCAAAATCCGAATACTACGAATATCCTGCGAGAATTACGCAAGAAATGAGATCACAGCTATGATGCGGTTTCATGATCTCAGTATTTATCGAAAAGTGGTTGCAGTGGTTCTGTCTGTTGTGTTTCTGCTTGGCTTCCTATCTGCTGTTGTGATATGGGATTCGCTAAGTGACCTGATGGGGCAACAGCTTGAACGGCGTGGCGCTGAGATTGGGAATCATGTTGCTTCATTAAGCACAAATCATATCTTGGTAGACGATCGTTATGCTTTGCATGAGTTAATTCATGAAACAAAAGTCAACACTGAAGATGTTAAATATATTTTGATCACCGACCATCAAGCAAGAGTTATCGCCCATACGTTTCCGAGCGGGATTCCCAAAGGGCTGAAAGAACTGAATGTCTCCCCAAAGGATACTGAAACGCGAGTCGTTCCATATAACAGTGATGAAGGGCAAATCCGGGATATCCTCGTTCCCATAGAAGGTGGATCTGTCGGTTATATTCGAGTTGGCATAGCAGAAGAGGGAACAAAGGACATCATTGGCCGCACGCTGAAAAAGTTTGCTGTCATTATTCTTGTTGTGTGCGTGCTAGCCGTTTTATTGGCTACGAAGATGGCAAGCTTAATCACGGCCCCCATTAGTAAACTGGTTTTAGTTTCACAGGCCATTGCAAAAGGTCAGTTGCATACGAAGGCAGATGTCAGCAGGAATGACGAGATCGGTAAACTGGCATTAGCCTTCAATGAAATGGCATCAAGTCTGGCCGCCACCAACGACGAAAGAGATTCTTTGGTTGGAACACTTCGTGAAAAGGAATACATTAGGACAACTCTACTCAATAAGCTCATCACAGCCCAAGAGGATGAACGCAGACATATTTCACGGGAACTGCATGATGAAACCGGACAGTCCCTTACTTGGCTAATCATGTCAATGCGGGCTCTTGCCGATAAGGCGGCAGACGATAAACAGCGTGAGGTATTGCTAAACGCTCGTGATGTTGCCTCAGAAGTTCTTGGGGAAATACGAGATATGGCTGTGGAGTTACGACCACCAGTGCTTGATGATCTTGGCGTTATAGCCGCTATGAAGAAGTATATAGCGACCTACCAGCAGCGCTTTGATATCAATGTAAAATTTTCCTCAGTTCCAGAAATAAACAATTTAGACAAACGGATTGCCGTTGCGCTTTATCGCATCATGCAGGAGGCATTAACGAATATTGTCAAGCATTCAAAAGCTACTGTTGTCGATGTGAGTATAAGTCATAACCAAAATTCTATATTTATGCAAATAGCCGATAATGGTCATGGAATTGCTGACGATGAGTTAGAACAGGCAGTTAGACAAAACCGCTTGGGCATTTATGGGATGAAAGAAAGAGCGGAATTACTTAATGGGACTTTTCAGATGCTGAGTTCTTCCCTAATGGGTGGAACAACGATTATCGTAACCATTCCATTTGAAGAAAGTGAAGGGGAATAGGCAGATGGCAATTCGAATCTTGTTGGCTGATGACCATAAACTCGTGCGGGCTGGATTAAAAATGTTAATCGAGAATGACGCTTCGCTTGAGGTGGTCGGAGAAGCTTCTGATGGCAATCAAGCATTACATTTCGTTGAAGAAAAGCAACCGGATATAACGATCTTAGATATTGCGATGCCGGGGATGGACGGAATACAATGCATCAAAGAGATTAAAACCAGAGGTTTGCGAACAAAGATTATTGTCCTTACCATGTATGAAGATGAGAACTATATTAAAGAAGTTATGCTCGCAGGCGCCGATGCCTATATCAAGAAGAGCTCGGTAGATAGTGAACTGTTTAAGGCAATCAACCACGTCGTAAGAGGGGAAGTCTACTTAAATCCGGCAGATTCACGAGCGCTAATTTCTGTATTGCGAGTGGGGCAGGACAAGCCAGATGATAACGATCCTTATTCAATTCTAAGCCCGCGTGAGCGCGAAGTATTAAAACTGCATGTACGAGGACTATCGATGCGAGAGATCGGCGAGCATTTGGCTGTCAGCATCAAGACAGTCGATACCTATAAAACCCGCATGATGGAAAAATTGAACTTTACGAAAAAGAGCGAGTTAATCGATTATGCCTTGAAGTATGGCTTACTTTCAGATAAAAGTTAAATAGAAACCGGCTGTCGGAAATTTTCCGACAGCCGGTTTCTGTTTTTCACTACGAGAAAAGATGGGTTTTACTGATTAATTATCCGAATTGTATATGCAATAATTAGATAAAAGAGCTATTTGGGGGAGAAAATACGATGAACTTAGCGCGGCAGTTAAATTACAATATCCGCTCAGAAGTAAAAAATCTTAAAAAGATAGTAAGAGATCCGGTATTAACAGCAGCTATTCTGTTTGTTATACTATCGCTTTTTATCTTTATTATTGTTCCTTTGCTTACCATCCTTCAACAAAGCATCTATTCAAATGATGGCAGCATATCCTTCTCTGCCTACGCAAGAGTGTTCAGCTCTAGCGAAAACCTAAAGGCACTGGCGAACACGCTTTTTCTAGCGACGGTGGTCGGCATTCTGTCTACAATTGCCGGCTTCCTTTTTGCCTATTGCTTTGCATACCTCAAAACAGCAGGGAAAAAGATATTTAATTTCATCGCTATTTTACCAATGATCTCGCCACCGTTTTCGGTAGCTTTATCGATTATTTTATTATTTGGCAGCCGGGGTTTAATCTCTAACACGCTTCTGGGGTTACGAGATAGCAATATATATGGCTTAAAAGGGTTAATCGTTGTACAATCTCTTTCTTTTTTCCCTATTGCCTATTTGTTATTAGTCGGCATGTTTAAGTCTATTGATCCTGCTGTCGAGGAAGCAGCCCGAAATTTAGGGGCATCGAAGTGGAAAACGTTTAAGCGAGTCACTTTGCCCTTAGTCACACCGGGGATAGCGAATGCATTTCTACTCGTCTTTATCAAATCGGTTGCAGACTTTGCTAATCCGATGGCCATTGGCGGCAACTTCCAAACGCTGGCAACACAGATTTACATCCAAGCAATTGGTAATTATGACATGCAGGGCGGTGCGGCTGTCGCGGTTATCTTGCTTGATATATCGATTATCTTGTTCATCATCTCAAAATACTGGGTAGAGAAAAAGGTATATGTTACAGTTACAGGTAAGGCTGCCAGAGCCAGAACCCTCATCGCTGATCGCTCAGTAGTTTGGCCTGTCGCCGGGATTTGTTATGCAATGTCACTTGTTGTTATTCTGTTGTACGCGTTAATTCCAATTGGGTCTGTTATAAAGTTGTGGGGTATAAATTACAGCTTGACACTTGATCACTACCGATACGCCATCAATGTCGGCGGCAAGGCAATTTTTGATACAACATGGCTATCGCTTGTCGCCACCCCTATTACCGGTGTGTTGGGGATGATTATTGCTTACTTAGTTGTCCGAAAGAACTTTATCGGTAAAGGCTTTATTAACTTCGCATCACTGCTGAGTATAGCAGTTCCAGGGACTGTAGTTGGCATTGGCTTTATTCTAGCCTTCAATACCAAGCCCCTTGTGTTGACTGGTACTGCTGCCATACTCGTCATTGCTTTTATTATTCGTAGTATTCCAGTTGGCATCAGAGCTGGGGTATCATCACTCCAGCAAATTGATCCAAGTATTGAGGAAGCAGCAGCAAACTTAGGGTCGAGCTCGACTCAGGTATTTACGAAGATTACACTGCCTTTAATTAAAAGCGCTTTTTTTAGCGGTCTGGTCTATAGCTTTATTCGCAGCATGACATCCATCAGCGCGGTGATTTTCTTAATAACCGCTAAATATAACTTACTGACTGTCGCCGTGCTCGATCAGGTAGAATCAGGCAAGTTTGGCGTGGCTTCCGCCTTTTCGACGATCTTAATTTGTATTGTCTATGTGGCCATTATCATCATGAATAGGGTGCTGGAATATGTCGGCGCCAGTGACAAGAAAATTGAATTGACGTAGAGAAATATAACGAAAAAATGATCGTATTAATCATTTGAGGAGTGAAAGTAATGTCTAATTTATCTCTCAGAGGGATCGTAAAAGAATTTGTTACTGGAGCTGAAGACGTATTTCGTGCTGTAGATACTGTTTCGGCCGAAATCCATAGCGGCGAGTTTGTTACTCTGCTCGGGCCGTCTGGTTGCGGAAAAACAACGATTTTACGAATGATCGCCGGGTTTGAAATACCAACAGAAGGAGATATCTTGATTGGCGAGCAGCGTATCAATGATCTTCCACCCGAAAAACGCGATACAGCGATGGTGTTCCAAAGCTATGCATTATTTCCTCATTATAGGGTTTATGATAATGTGGCTTTTGGCTTGAAAATAAAAGAGTTACCCAAGAATGTGATTGATGAAAAGGTCATGAACATTATCGAACTGGTCGGCCTGAAGGGGATGGAGAACCGTTTCCCAAATCAGCTTTCAGGTGGCCAGCAACAACGGGTTGCTTTGGCGCGAGCGCTGGTAATGGAGCCTAAAATTCTATTATTCGATGAGCCGTTATCTAACCTTGACGCCAAATTACGAGTACAAATGCGTAAAGAAATTCGAAGAATTCAACGCAAACTTGGTTTGACCAGTGTCTACGTTACCCACGACCAAGCGGAAGCATTGAGTCTTTCTGACAAAGTTATTGTGATGAAAAACGGCAAGATTGAACAAATTGGAACGCCAACAGACATTTACCAGCATCCCGCATCTGCATTTGTCGCTGAGTTCATCGGTGGTACGAATTTTGTTAAATCGATGATCAAAGACGTTGATCAACACATTATCCATTGTGATGTCTTAGGGCAATTACTGCCCATACCGCGCAAATCGCCGACTGAATTCCGCATAGGAGAGGAGGTTCAACTTGTAGTACGTCCAGAAGTGATACGGCTTGGCCAAACAGGCAGTTACGACGGGGAGGTGGTATTGTCAACCTTCATGGGAGCAATTCAAGAATATACGGTCACAGTTGGAGGATTGGATTTTTATGTGGAAGAAGCCGATCCTGCCGGAAAACAAATTTACGCTGAAGGCGAAAAAGTAAAGGTTTCGTTCGGGTTGGATAGTCTTCACATCATCAAAGATAACTGTTGAAGGGGAGAGAAAAATGATGAGAAAACGGCGTCAGATTATTGCTATGGGGCTAGTTGTGTTGTTTTTGGCATCTCTGTTAGCAGGATGTGGCGGGCAAGCGCCTGCTACGCCCCAGAAACCAAAGGAAGTAACTATGTATATCGGCACCGTCGAGCAGCAGGCATTAGTCATTGCCAAAGAGTTTGAAAAAGATACCGGAATTAAAGTAAATTTTGTTCGGATGAGCGGCGGGGAAACGCTTGGCCGGATACGAGCCGAAAAGCAAAGCCCTAAGGCAAGTGTCTGGTATGGTGGACCAGCAGATACGTTTATTGCAGCAAAGCAGGAAGGCTTACTGGAAGCTTACAAATCGAAGAATGCTGAAAAAATTCCTGATAATTTTAAGGACAAAGAGGGATATTGGACGGGAATATATCAAGGCTACCTAGGGTTTGTACTTGATGGGCGTTTTTTTGAAGAAAGAAAACTTCCTTTGCCTAAAACTTGGGCTGATTTGCTAAAACCAGAGTTCAAAGGCCAAGTAATGGTGGCTAACCCTGGTTCAGCCGGTACGGCCTATACGGTACTTTCAACACTAGTACAGTCAAAGGGCGAAAAAGAGGCCCTTGAATACATGGCAAAGTTACATAAACAAATAAAACAATATACCAAGGCAGGAGAGGCCCCGGCGCGGTCTGCCGCTTTAGGTGAGGCAGCGGTCGGGATTACCTTTATTCATAATGGCATTCGCCTGATTAAAGAGGGCTATACAAATGTCAAACTTTCAGTTCCCGAAGATGGTACTGGTTATGAAGTGGGCGCAGTAGGTATCATCAAAGGCGCGCCCGAGCTAGAGGCTGCCAAAATATTCGTTGATTGGTGTCTAACCAAGAAAGCCCAAGAGCTGGGACAAAACAACGGTTCATACCAATTCCTGACCAATCCGGAAGCCAATCCCCCTGCAGAAGCGTTACCATTTAAGGGCGCCAAACTCATTAATTATGATCTTAAATGGTCTGGCGATAACCGGCAACGTCTAGTTGAATCGTGGAATAAAGCAATTAAAGAATAACTGAAACACCGTAACGACGGAAAGCGGCCTCGAACCCTTTGAAAAATGGGTTCGAGGCCTTTTGCTATGACATTAGCAAGCGGAGATTAAATATCAACAGTGGCTAGTCTTAAGGGATTTGATCCTCCTGTTCGTAATAGAACAGGAGGCAGTACATAAATGTAGACTTGCTTCAGGTGGAGTTTTAACTCTAACTGAAGCTTAGTCGAATTTAGACTGAGGCTCGAAATCTCTGATTTCGCTAAGCCGAAGACTCCCTTTAGCGGGGACCGAGCCTCGAAATCTACGATTTCGCTAAGACGAAGGCTCCCTTTTGGGGAATCGAGCTACAGCCTGTTAATCCACGACCTAAGAGGGCGGGGTGTTACAGGCTGTGTGAAGGATAAAATACAGTAAGTGGGAACACTATAGTATCTATGATTAAACACAGTGGAGGGAGATCATGAAAGACGTAATCGACTTCTTAAATGCTAACCCGCTGGGATTTCTAGCGACAATAGAAGACGGAAACCCGCGTGTTCGGCCCTGGGGCTTTATGTTGGAGAGGGATAGTCGGCTATGGTTTTGCACGGCAAATAACAAAAGTGTTTTCCATCAGCTGCGGAAAAATCCATCTATAGAGTTTTCTTCAATGACACAAAAGTTTGCGTTTGTCAGAGTAAGCGGCGAAGCTAAATTCAGTAAAGACATCGAAATGAAGCGGTACATTTTAGAAAATCGCCCAATGATAAAAGAAATCTATAAAACCCCGGACAATCCAATTTTTGAGA